>JAAYGP010000181.1 GCA_012727625.1 Clostridiaceae bacterium | reverse complement strand
GGCCAGCAGGCTGCGACCAGTCTGGAAAGCCAGAGCATTATGACAAGGCAGATTGACAACAGAAGACAATCCATTTCAGGAGTATCCCTTGATGAGGAAATGGCCAATCTGGTTCGATATCAGCACGCATACGGCGCAGCGGCGAAAATGATTCAAACCTATGCTGAAATTCTTGATATATTGGTAAACAGGCTCGGATTATAATTTAAACGGAGTGGTGTTATGCGAATTACAAACAACATGCTGATTAACAACATGCTGGCAAATTTAAATACAAACCTTGACAGGATGAGCAGGTATCAAACCCAGCTTGCCACGGGAAAAAAAATAACTCTGCCGTCGGATGATCCCATTGTGGCATCCCGTTCTTTAAAGCTTCGCACTGATGTAGCTGAAATCAAGCAGTATCAGAGGAACGTGGAGGACGCGATGTCCTGGATGGAAATTACCGAAACCACACTGGCTCAAATGGGTGATGTAATGCACCGATTAAGGGAATTAACAGTTCAGGGCGCAAACGGGACAACAACGACTGAGGATCTGGAAAAGTTAAAAAAGGAAGTTGAGCAGTTAAAAATCCAAATGACCCACCTGGCCAACACAACCTATGCTGGCAGATATATTTTTTCGGGGTTTAAAACGGACAAGCCTTTAATGGACGAAAACGGTATTTTTCAGATTGATATTGCCAACAGTGAGCAGATCTTTTTTGAAATCGGCATGGGTGATGATATACATGTAAATGTTACAGGCAGTGATTTATTTAATAATGAAATTGACGCGTCTGCAAATGACAAAAGCGGTATTATACAAACCTTTGACGATATTATTGCAGCCTTGGAGGCAGGTGATCATGAATCTGTAGGTGACAGTCTTTCGCAGATTGACGCCGACATCAACAATATTCTGCGTGTCCGCTCGGGAGTGGGTGCAAGGATGAACAGGCTTGAACTTACTGCAAACAGGCTTGAAGACGATTTTATCAATTTTACAAAACTAATGAGCAAGAATGAGGATGTGGACATGGCTGAAGCCATCATGAACCTGCTAAATGAGGAAAACGTATATAAGGCGTCATTGTCGGCAGGTGCCAGGGTGATTCAGCCAAGCCTGGTTGAATTCCTGAAATAGCAGGCATTGAAGAGCTGAAATAACACAGGCATTACATTGAGTTAAAAAAAGACTTTTTGCGGAGGAATTAAAATGCAGATTCAAACAAGACTTTTTGGTACTATAGAAATTGATGACAACGAAACTTTATATTTTCCGTCCGGAATACCCGGTTTTGAGAACGTTAAAAAATTTGTCCTGCTGGGGAGACAGGAGGCGGGAGTTCCTTTTTTCTGGCTTCAGGGGATTGATGATCCGGATCTCGCCTTTGTTGTGACGGATCCTTTTTACATTCATCCTGATTACTTTGTGGATGTTGATGATGAGGAAATTACGGAACTTGATATAAAAGACACGGAACATGTACTTACAATTTCAATTGTTACCATCCCTGACAAAATTGAAAACATGTCTGTAAACCTAAGAGCTCCCATATTAATAAACACACGAAATAATACGGGAAAACAAATAGTAATGAAAAATGATACTTTCCCTATTAAATATTATATTATGAATAAAAAATAATCAGCTTGCAGCCAAACTCCACTTTTATTACAATTAATAATACCTGGCTAATTATTTTGCTACCTGTTGACTTAAACAGATAATATTTATATTATGTCCTGTATTTCAAAACCCCGGTTGAAAGCTGCCAGGGAAAAGAATAAACAAAAAGGAGACAAACAAATGCTGGTACTGTCCAGAAAAAAAGGCCAATCCATTATGATAGGCCGCAACATAGAAATATCCATAGTTGATATCCAGGGGGAACAGGTCCGGCTTGGTATCAGTGCACCCAGGGATGTGACCGTTCACAGGAAGGAAATCTATGAAGAAATTATCAGTGAAAACAGGCAGGCGGCTGCTGCCCGGGTTGATCCCGCAGCCATTAAAACCATAAAGCTGGAAAGTAAAGAAAATAACAAATAAAATATTTAAAAAAACTATTAAGTTTTGCAAATATATTACGATATATTTAATGAGTAGTAATAAACCTTTCGGTCGACCGGGTTTATATTACATCGATAAATCAAATCAATCAGTCCGGCAAGGATGCCGGGCATGTTAACAAGGAGGTTTTGTTATGAGAATTAATCACAACATTGCAGCTTTAAACACTTACCGCCAATTATCCGTTAACACATCGTCAGGGAGCAAATCCCTTGAAAAGCTTTCATCAGGGCTTCGCATCAACAGAGCCGGTGATGACGCGGCAGGTCTTGCGATCAGTGAAAAAATGAGAGGCCAGATCAGAGGTTTGGATCAGGCGTCAAGGAATGCACAGGACGGAATTTCCCTTATTCAGACAGCTGAAGGCGCTTTAAACGAAACCCACAGCATTCTGCAGAGAATGAGGGAGCTGGC
>JAAYGP010000180.1 GCA_012727625.1 Clostridiaceae bacterium | reverse complement strand
GCTTAACCCCAGGTCAGCAGGTTGTGAAAATTGTCCATGAGGAGTTAATTAATCTTATGGGCGGACCAGTGTCAAAACTCACCTTTTCACCTGCTCCGCCATCGGTTTATATGCTGGTTGGGCTGCAAGGTGCCGGTAAAACCACAGCCACCGGCAAAATAGCAAACTATTTAAGAAAACAGGGTAAAAACCCTCTCATGGTAGCCTGTGACGTATATCGTCCTGCCGCCGTCAAACAGCTTCAGGTGCTTGGAAAACAACTGGATATTCCTGTCTTCGAAATGGGGACAGATACCAGCCCGGTTGTAATAGCAAAAAAAGCAATTTTCCATGCAAAATCCATGCAGCATGATGTGGTTATTATTGATACAGCGGGCCGCTTGCATATTGACGAGAATCTGATGCAGGAGCTTCAGGAAATCAAGGATAATATCAAGCCTCAGGAAATTCTACTTGTGGTTGATTCAATGACAGGTCAGGACGCTGTAAATGTTGCGTCCAGCTTTAATCAAAAACTGGACATAGACGGAATAATTTTAACAAAGCTTGACGGTGACACAAGGGGAGGTGCCGCGCTTTCCACAAAGGCAGTAACCGGAAAGCCGGTTAAATTTGCAAGTATCAGCGAAAAGCTTAACGATTTGGAGCCTTTTTATCCGGACAGAATGGCATCAAGAATCCTTGGCATGGGAGATGTGTTAACGCTTATTGAAAAAGCTCAGGCCGCATTTGACGAGAAAAAAGCGATTGAGCTTGAAAAAAAGCTAAGATCCCAGCAGTTTACACTGAATGACTTTCTGGAACAACTGCAACAGCTTAAAAAAATGGGTCCCATGGAACAGTTTCTGGGAATGATGCCCGGAATGAATAACAAAGCATTGAAAAATATAAAGGTTGACGAAAAACAAATGGCTTACATCGAAGCTATTATTCAGTCCATGACCAGACAGGAGAAAAACAATCCATCAATAATAAATGCCAGCCGCAGACAGAGAATAGCCAAAGGAAGCGGTACTTCCGTGCAGCAGGTGAACCAATTGCTAAAGCAGTTTGAAATGGTTAAGAAAATGATGAAAATGTTTTCAAATCCAAAGGCTATGAAAGGTATGAAAGGCATGGGCGGGTTTAAAATGCCATTCTAAGCCGGCAGTTTCGGCACACCATTTCAGCGGGGCGGAAGCAGATTATTTTGTTCGCGGAATCCGGCAAGGAGTGACCCGTAATATTTAAACTCATCGCCTCTTGTGAGTAACAGGTACCCGCCATATACGGAGGCGGGAGACATCTGAGATTTGTTATTTCTGGTTTAAACCGGCTTATATACAAGAGACATCAGAAAGGTGGTGAAAAAAATGGCTGTTAAAATGCGTTTGAAAAGAGTAGGAGCAAAAAAGAAACCATATTACAGAATTGTTATTGCTGATGAAAGATCCCCACGGGATGGTAAATTCATTGAGCAAGTTGGAACATACAATCCTCTTGCCAATCCTTCAGAAATAAAATTCGATGACGAGAAAGCAAGGGAATGGCTGAAAAAAGGCGTTCAACCAACCGATACTGTAAAGAAGCTCCTGAAAATTTCAGGCATAATCGAATAACGAAATGTTCGGGAAAACACAAAAAGGTGTTTTTAGGAAATGGATGGAGGGTTAATGAATGAAAGAGCTATTAGAGAGTATTGCCAAATCACTTGTTGATAATCCTGAGTGTGTTTCTGTCAATGAAATAGAGGGTGAACAATCACTTATATTGGAACTCAGAGTTGCTGACGATGATATGGGCAAAGTTATCGGTAAGCAAGGACGTATTGCAAAGGCTATCCGTACTGTTATGAAAGCTGCAGCATTACGTAATAACAAAAGAGTTGTGGTTGAAATAATTCAGTAAAAAAAGGGCAGGTATCTGCTCTTTTTTTAACCTCATTTTTTTAAAGCCATTAATGCTTTTCTGTATTTTTTAAAGATAAGCCTGCGTTATATATTCCTGATTACCTTATTCAGAAATAAATCATATAATAATGTTAAAACCGATGAGATTAGGGAAAATATAAAAACAGTAATGTTTTACTATTAAATTATGGAGGAGATAAATATGAGCAGCAGTGTTATAACAATAACAAAGGAAAATTTTGATACCGAGGTGATACGGTCAGAAATACCTGTTCTGGTTGATTTTTGGGCTGCATGGTGCGGGCCTTGCAGGATGGTTGCTCCTGTCGTTGACGAAATTGCGAAGGATTACGAGGGTAAAGTAAAGGTTGGAAAAATTAATGTTGATGAACAGAATGAACTTGCTGAAAAGTTCAGAATAGTGAGCATACCAACATTAATGGTGTTTAAAAACGGTCAGATTGCTGAAAGCGTTATGGGTGCAAGATCAAAGGAATCAATTGCGCAGATGCTTGACAAGCACTTATAATAAACACCGAAAACCCTTGCTTTAAAAGTGTTACTTGATTATATCCTCTGATTCAGGTTCTGAAAAGTAGTCCGGGGATATTGCGCAATAACGGGAACAGAAAGTTTCCTTTTATTGCACAATATCTTTTAACAGTACCTGTGAACAGTAACCAGGAATCAGGGGTTTTTTGTTATTCCGTTAACTTATTTTGACATCTGTCATGAATAAAGAGTATAATGTGCTTGAATAAAAACATTTCGGGAGGCTGGCCATGGGTTATTATATTAAGGATATTACAGTTTTAACCTGGGAACAGGGGATTAAGATTATTACAAATGCAAATGTCAAGGTTGTTGGCAGCAAAATAACTTATATTGGTACAGAAGACCAGGATGATTCGGGGACTGATATAATTGACGGGAAAGGAAAAGTATTGATGCCCGGTCTTGTGAATGCTCATACTCATATTCCCATGACTCTTTTAAGAAGCTATGCAGATGATATGGCACCTCATACCTGGCTCTATGAGCATATTTTTCCGGTGGAGGCAAAGCTCACTCCTGAAGATGTATACTGGGGCTCACAGCTGGCTCTGCTTGAGATGATAGCAGGGGGAACAACGTGTTTTGCGGATATGTATTGTTTTATTGATAAAATTGCGGAAGCAACGGCACAATCGGGACTTCGGGGGCTGTTATCCCGCGGGCTAATTAATGGCGCGGTTCTGGAGGACTATTCCGATGATGACAGGCTGAATGAAGCGGTTTCAGTTTTTCATGAATGGGATGGCGCAATGGACGGCCGAATTCGTATCGCGCTGGCGCCACATGCAGTCTACACCTGTTCACCGCAATACATAAAAGCCATAAGAAACATGGCGGAAAAGCTTAACGCATATATTCATGTGCATGTGGATGAAACCGTTAAGGAGCATAATGACTGTCTTCAGCAATATGGCAAAACACCGGTAAAACATCTTTATGACATTGGTTTGTTTGATTTACCCACAATTGCAGCCCATTGCGTTCATGTTACCGATAAGGATATGGATTTGATGAAGGAAAAGAATGTTGCTTTTGTGCACAACCCCGGCAGCAATCTTAAGCTGGCAAGCGGAGTTGCGCCTGTGCCTGACGCCCTGAACAAGGGGTTGAATGTCGCATTGGGAACTGATGGGGCTTCAAGCAACAATAACCTTAATATGTGGGAGGAAATGAACCTGGCCTCACTGATACACAAGGGGTCAAGGCTTGATCCTACGGCTGTTAATGCCGCCGAGGCGTTTAAAATGGCAACGGTCAACGGAGCCAGCGCTCTTGGTTTTTCAGATACAGGACAGATAAAGGAAGGGTTTAAAGCTGACATGATTATTATAGATGCTCAAAAACCCTATTATTACCCTAAACACAAGCTGATATCGAACATAGCATATGCAGCGCAGGCATCGGATGTCGAAACTGTTTTTGTGGATGGCAAGATGCTTTATCACAGGGGAGAATACAAAACTCTTGACAAGGAAAAAATCCTTTTCAATGTGGAAAAAACCTGCGAAAGGCTTTTTAGTAAATAAACAGGTACTATTATTCCGGATTTTCAGGAGGCAGGGGGTCCACAATAACAGTGTGGTAATTAACATATACAACCATGCCCGGTTTTGCTCCTGGTGGCTTTCTGACATATTTAACACGGGTATAGTCAACCTCAACCCTTGAGGAATTTTTTGCCTTGCTGAACCAGGCAGCCAGGCCCGCTGCTTCCAGAAGAGCCTTGTCAGGTATTGGATCAGGAATTTTTGCAATAACATGTGAGCCGGGGATATTTTTTGTATGAAGCCATAAGTCCCCGGGTCCGGACATTTTAAATGTCAGTTCATCATTTTGCACATTGTTTCTGCCAACCCATATGGGATAACCATCACTTGTCATGAATGTAAGCGGCTGGGATTTATTCGGTTTTTTTCGTCGTCTGTTTGTTTTACGAATATAACCCTGTTCCCGCAGCTCTTCGCGGATTTCCTCAATGCTTTCTGCTGAATCAGCCTCTTCAAGGCTGTATAAAACATTTTCAAGATACTTAAGCTCCCATTTTGCCTGCTTTAATTGCTCCCTGGCATATTGACCGGCTGTTTTTGCCTTGTTGTATTTTTTGAAATACCACTGGGCATTCTCCTGTGGGGTACGGGTTTCATCAAGGGGAATATCAACATATGAACCGTCCGGATCATAATAATTATAGAGTGAGCAATTCTTCATTCCTTTTTTCAGTGAATGGATATTTGCTGTAATCAGTTCCCCGTAAAGTCTGTATTTCTCCATATCAGAGCTTTTCTCGAGGGTTGAAACGTGGATGCGTATCTTTTTTTCGCATCTTTCAATGCTCTGCTTAATTATTCTGGAAATATCCGAACTCTTGTTTTTTATTTGCTCTTTTATTTCCCGCTCCCTGTAGAAGCAGTCTATGGCTTCACTAATACTTTTAAATGCTGTGACTGATTCAAACTGGGAAAGGGTAATGGCATGAAAATCCACATATTTGCCCGTTGACATGTCAACAGCCACGCAAGGTGAATAAATTTGCTTTTTTAAGTTCTCTGTCAGCTTTTTTAAAATGTTTGCCAAAGACAACAGCTTTGCATCACCCAGATATTTTGGGGGAGTATCAGGATCAATTGAAGCCTGTGCGCATACCTCACGGCATAATACCGGACTGAAACCCAGTATTGAGGACAGAAGTATCTTTGCCAGACCTTTTTCTTCATTGCGAATGGAACCAACAAACTTGTCATAATCAATTTCAAAAGGGTTTGCCTTATCCTGGGCGGGAGGCAGTATGTAATGCCTTGCGGGCATTATTTCCCGAAACCGGTTTATGTAATGATCCACATGTTTGACGGAATCAATTATTACACCGGATGAATTAAGCAGTATGATATTGCTGTGCCTGCCCATAATCTCGATAACAAGCTGTTTTTCGCTTTTATCCCCCAATTCATCGGTTACTTCAACATGAAAACGCAAAATTCTTTCAAAATTCATAAATTCTATGTTTAAGACCGTACCGCCCGAAAGATGTTTTCGAAGAAGCATACAAAACATTGGCGGGTTTATTGGGTTTTCAAATTCCGTATCAGTCAGGTGAACCCTTGCTGAATTTGCGTTGCAGCTGAGCAGAAGCTTATAATTCACGCTGCCTGCCCGTATGTGAAATATTATTGTGTCCCGGGATGGCTGATATATTTTAAAAATACGGCCACCTGCGATGGTCCGGTTCAGTTCGTCTGAAACCGCTTTTGTTACAATACCGTCACTGTCTCT
>JAAYGP010000179.1 GCA_012727625.1 Clostridiaceae bacterium | reverse complement strand
TCCAATAAACATCTCTTCATCATACTTCCTGCTATTCCCTGTCCTCTCAAGAAAAAATTTCATAAATTTCTAGTTGAGTTAATTGAAAGTAAATGCAACCCCTAAAAAGAGAACTGGTTGCATTTACTTTGTCAATTAACTATCGGCTTATTTTTTTGTCACATTTTAAACTTTACTATTGCGTACTTTGTGGCACTATATAATATACAGCTTACATTAAAGCCATCGGAAAAGAAAATAATTTCCGATTTTGAGCTTTCCAAATTCATTGTCTGTACTGATGCCGGCCTTGCATCTGAAGAACACCGCAACCAAGCGTACGGTGGATGGTGGACATTCAGTACGCTTTGATAACAAGTATTATCGAACGGTCAACCAATTGATATATCTATAAATAAGATGGATTTACAGAACGGAGCGTTCAAAATTCTTGGCTTGTCAAAGAAATAAATGCGATTAGACTCTTTGATCAATCCCGGGAAACAATTACGAAAAGCTTTCCGCTTTTTATGCTTACGGAAGCTTTATCATTTACAAATTCGTTGCTTATGCCAAGACCTGTTCCCATATGCAAAGCAGCGTCTTTCAGGGGATAGGCAAGGCCTGTTGTTGTAATACCCTCTACAGTTTCTGAAGCAGGAATAAGAGACAGTTTATAACCGTCCATTTTGCAGATTTCAATACTTTTGGTGACCAGATATATATAATTGTTCTCATCTGCAACAACACCCTCAACACCGGAATCGGCCAGTTTATGGAGCAGTTGAATATTTGACATGGTATGATCCATTCTTGAGCCTGTAGCGCCCATTATAAATATTCTGTTTGCTTTCCGCTTAACGGCATAATCAAGCGCCAGTTCCATATCCGTAAAATCTTTTTCCCTGGGGTATTTAACAATTTCAACGCCAAGATTTCTGTATGATTCAAGCAGGACAGGATCTATTGAGTCAAAGTCGCCTATTAACACATGGGGTGTTATGCCCGCCTTATGGAAATAAAAAGCTCCCCCGTCTGCACCGATAAGAAGCTCTGAGGATTTCGCAAGGCTTGCTAAAAGTTTATATGACTGAACTTTTCCGCTGCCAACAACCAGGCAATTCATTGAAGATCTCCTTATTTTATATTATTTGTTGAAACATTTTATCGAATTTCCAGTTAGTACTGGTAGTTTATGCATTCTATTCTTTAAGGTTAATATCATTACGCCCATTTAATCATAAAAATCATTAAATGAACACATATTTACAACACAATTTAAAGGTAGTTTTCTTAAAAGCATAAAAATATCAAATATACAGACAGTTTTTTACTTTCAACAGTCAGGGCCGGAGATATCCCGTCAGAGCCTGCCAGAGCCTTAAATGTCATAACTATACGCTGTTCATTATGTTTTTTTAATAAGTTTATCCACAATAATCGGATAAACGCCTCATTTCGCTTACAAACCGGTGTTTGTCCGGAGCATTAAAGAATGCCGAACCCGCTACTATAACATTTGCTCCGGCGGTGGTGACTTCCTTTATGTTTGCGGTACTGATGCCGCCGTCAATTTGCAGATATACCTTTCTGTTTGTCCAGTTAATCCATTCCCTCAGTTTTCTGATCTTTTCCGTCATTTGGGTTATATATGACTGCCCGCCAAAACCCGGGTTAACGGTCATTAGGAGAATCATTTCAACCGTTTCCGGTACATATTCCAAAACGTATAATGGTGTAGCCGGATTTAAAGCAACCCCGGCTTTCACGCCACTTTTGGTTATTAGCTGTATTGTTCTGTTTAAATGTGTACATGCTTCAACATGGACGGTTAACATGTCAGCGCCCGCCGCAACGAAATCAGGGATTAACAGGTCAGGTTTTTCAATCATAAGGTGGACATCAAGAAAAAGCTTTGTTTCCTCCCGGATTGATTTTACAACCGGCGGGCCTATGGTAAGATTAGGCACAAAATGCCCGTCCATTACATCGATATGTACCCAATCGGCACCTGCGTCTTCAATTAAATCCACCGCTTCCTTCAAGCGGGTGAAATCCACTGATAAAATTGACGGCGCAATTATAATTTTGTCATTTGTAGCGTTTGTCATATTGCTCTTTCAACTCCTCGTAAAGCTTATTATAACAGTTATATCTGATTTTCGATATTTCTACTTTCGAAACGGCATCCTTAACACAGCAACCGGGTTCGGTGATATGGTTGCAACCGTTAAAACGGCACTGCCCATTCAGATTATCAAATTCGGGATACATCCATTTCAGTTCATCATGTTCTATTCCATCAAGGGAGTATAAGCTGAAACCAGGTGTGTCAGCAACATATCCTCCGCACTTAAGAGGCAGGAGCTGTACATGCCTGGTAGTATGGCGTCCCCGTTGTATTTTGCTGCTTACATCACCGGTTTCCATAACGTATGAATTAATAACATTATTTAAAATTGTTGATTTTCCAACACCGGACTGACCTGCAAAAACAGTTCTTTTATTGGTGATCTCCCTGTAAAGCTCTTCATAGCCCTCCATTGTAACCTTACTCATCGGTATAACCGTGAAGCCGGTTCCCCTGTACACTTCTTCAATCGTTGAAAGACTCTCCTTATCTGACAAATCAATTTTATTAATTATAATAACAGGTTCAATATCATTTCTTTGCGCCGATATTATAAGTTTGTCCGCCAGGAGAAAATCAGGTGCGGGGTTTTTAACGGAAATAACAATGGCCATCATGTTTACATTGGCAACCGGAGGCCTTATGAAAAAATTCTTTCGCTCCTTGATCTCTTCAATCCAGCCTTCGCCCAGTTTTTCATTAATTATTGTAAATTCAACAAAATCGCCGGGAAGGGGAGTAATACCCTTTTTTCTGAAAATCCCCCTTATTTTGCAGTTGAAAATCCCTTCCTTGCTTTCAATTTGATACAATCCTCCTACGCCTTTAATAATGAGACCCTCAGGCAAAAATACTCCTCCATTTCAATTCTAATCAATATCTATATCTTTCTCATATTGGAATATGCCATCCATATATACTTTAATTGTGGTTTTATATCCGGGAGATACAGGAATCTGAACTCCAACCGGAAACTCTGATTTATCCACTGTAACCCTGGTTTGAACTATCTCTTCACCGGTTTCTCCAAGAATTGCATATACTATCAGCTCAATTTCATCTCCGAAATCGGAACCTTCGGGAAGAGTTATTTTTTCTGTTATTCGGCCCTCTCCGGGATATATTACATTACCATCACCAGTTTCTTCAACAGGTTCTTCATCTTCCCCAAAATAAATATTAATGGCCTCGAGCTCTTTTACAACAGTGTCCGGTTTAGGTTCCTGATCAATAATACGTCCCTTATATCCGTCCCGATCCTCAGGGTAAATTCTGCCTATGGACAAGTTAAGTGACAACAGCGCATGCCTTGCCTCATCCATAGTCATATTTGTCAGATCAGGCACCTTTACATCTTTTAAATCAGGCCCCAGGCTTTTATAAATTATAACCTCGCTGCCCACTTTAACCGATGATCCGATTTTGGGTTCGGTCCGGATTACTCTCCCCTGGGC
>JAAYGP010000178.1 GCA_012727625.1 Clostridiaceae bacterium | reverse complement strand
CTTTTTTGACAGGAACCATGCCGCGCAACCGGCGCCGGATAAGTCCTTCGACTGGTGATCATTGGGTCCGATGGGATAATCATCGCCCATCCTGCTGTATTTTTTCTCAAAGCCAATGACTTCTTTTTTTATACGGTCGGTAATTCTTTTCATATGATCCCGTGATAAATCACTTCCAAGCCAGGTCAGGCTTACACAAAGAGCTCTGAGAATACGGGATGAACAGTGATCATATTCGCTTTCTTCAGGCCCCCAGTAAGGATTCAGCAAGCACCTGTCAATAGCCTCTTCAAATTTGTCAAGATACTTTCTATGGCCGGTCATTTTAAATGCAAAGGCCAGATTGCGAAAGGCACGTTCATAAAGCCATGAAGTTGTATCATACTCCTGCAAAATTCCCAGGTATTTGTCAGTATAGCGCCCATTTATTTTTTTTGCGTTTCCATGCTCCTTTATCGGTTCATTGGGGAACTCTTCCAACAATATTTTATCTGCGTATGCAATAGCTTCATCATACAGTTTTCTGGTCACTTCATCATAATTAATCTTCTTTTTAAGTTGGTCAAAATCAGGTGACAGCAATTCCATGTCTATACCTCTTTTCCGCTAATACAGGCAGGTGTTGTAGAAATTCTGAAATTAAGCTTATTCTCATTGCCTGCAGGTTTTATGATAATCCTTTTTACATCAGGTTCATTCCCCTCCTGCTCAAAGCTTTGCCCCGCAAAGCCTGCGCGCAGTTTCGGCAGTTTTTCTATTTTGAAGCGTACATTATCACCTGTTATGTAAAGGGATTCGCTATCATTAATTATCCGGACATAACCCTTATGCAAAACCACCCTTTTATTTTCACATTCAGGGGCATGAAGCCTGTATTCCAGCCCATACCCTGAAATCTCTTTCCCGTTTCCCTTTGCATATACCGCATTGAGACTTACGTTGTAATCGGCATCAAAAATCAGATCTTTCAGGTTCGGGACATAATTTTCCTTTTGCGCGGGGCAACGGCTGTAAATCCTTACTCTGCGTATATCTGCATTCGCAAAGCTGTCCGGCATTTGCACAGCCCCTCCAACCCACATGTTTGTATTGGGTCTGAACTGGAAAGGCTTGCCGCAAGGCATTGTTAAACGCGCCTCGGCATGGTATTCACCAAGAATAATGCCGCAGACCGGATTTGCGCCTGGTTTGTTGAAGTTCTTCCAGTAAACAGTAATTTTGTGCCAGAATCCATGCTGTATTACGGGCAGCTCCCCTGATAAATGAGCAAAGAGCCATCTGCCTTCACTGTCCTTGAATTTAACTCCAAGCCTTCCGCTTTCCAGAAAACCAACGTGTATGGAATTTCCAAACATATATTTCAGATTCTGTCCGACAGAAAACAACACCGATGGATAATTCTCACTTTTAGACGGTGGTTTTGTAAGGCGGAATTCCATCTGAAGCGCGCCCTGATTGCTGTTAAGGTTTTTATATAATTCATATTTAAGAAAGCCTTCTTTTCCGAGACGCACGTAACCCCCGCCGGGTTCTTTGATAATGGAAACCTGCCGGAGCGAATGACCGCGACGAGACAATTCAATATCTAATTCCTCTTTTCCTTTGTATAATGTTATTTTCTGTCTGGTCAAAAACCCATCCACCTGAAGAATATCCTTATCATTCAGAGAAATAAGCTTTTTTATAACTCCCTTGCGTTCCATTTCCCCTCCGCCCGCTGCAGGGCCGTTAGCCTCATTCATGGGAAGGCTGTCCTTTACCGGAGCTGTACACAGCATTGGCTTTCCGTTTTTGTTGATTATTAAATCCGGGCTTGCATACATAATATTGCCACGCCGGCCCTGATAGGCCAAAGTTAAGCCTTTGCCAAAGGAGGTACGCAAAACGGCAAGCTCACCCCTGGGGAAAAGTTTTGCCCTCTCTTTTGGCGGAGAGAATTCAGGCCTAATTTTTGGATCGTACCACAGATAGTCGGTATACCCAACCGGATATACAAACCTGTGTCCTCCCCTGACCTTATAGCCATATGCATGGAGGCGCCCCGCCACCGGGTTACTCATTCCAATCCACTGCAGATATTTGTCACGGGTTATGGACGCAAAACGAAGATACAAAGCGCCAAAAGTATTAATCTGGTAACAATCAAGCATGTTTTCATTAGTTTCATAAAATTCCTTTACAGGGATATTCCCATCACCCATATACGCATATCTCAGGTATTCAACCGGTCTTACAATTTCTTTGTAATACTCTTTTATCATGTCTCTTCCGGTGACAAGTCGCAAAGCATACAAAAAGATAAATTTATACCGGAAAGCATATTCAATGGACCAGTTCCCGTCAGGCTGGTACGTTCCGTCTTTGTCTGCGTCCCTGGGCAACAGGACACGCTCATATTTTTCAATAACTTTCATAAGCCATGTTTCAGCTTTCGGTTCAATACCAGCGCTTATCAATGCAAGACAGGCAAGTCCGAAGCCGGAAGCATAAAGGTTTGCGTGCCCCCCTTTTTCTTTGCTGCTACACATTTCCATGGCCTGCTTCTCATGGAAATTGCACATTTTTTTAAGGTACATATAGGCCTGTTCAATTTCACTGTCGCTCAACAAATCCTGAATCCAATACACCCCGGCAATTATTGCGTGCATCAGCCTTGCGGAAGTATAGAATGAAAAAAGGGTATTATCCCATTGAACAGCTGCCATAAGCCATTCCTTTGCTTTCATGCCATACGCTTTTTCCCTGGTAATCGCATATGTAACCGCGTATTGCAAAATCAATGCGGTTCCAAAAGCCCCGGCATAGAACGACAAATACAGATTGTGAAAGGGCAGAACCGAATCAGGCTGCTGCGGAATTTCCCTGATAACTGGTTCCCTTATATATTCATCACAGGAAGCCTTCAGATTTTTTAAAACCCGTGATGAATATTCATCGACAGGAGGTATTATTTCCCCGTTTTCAGACATTTTGCATTCATG
>JAAYGP010000177.1 GCA_012727625.1 Clostridiaceae bacterium | reverse complement strand
TGGTAGTAGTTTAACGAAAACAATCAATTCAGACATCAATCTTAAACATACCAGAAATAAGTCATAATTTAACTTACCATTTTTTTTACATGGAAATTATGGTGCAACTCCTGTTAGAATAGAAAAAAAGCCGAATCTCCTAAAAGGAGTACGGGGGATATGTAATTTTGGGGTGAATCTGAGACTGTTTCAGTAGGGCACCTCTGCCCGAACCCGTCAACTAACCCCGAAGGCTGATGAGGGGGAAAAATAATGTTTTTTTCAAGAAAGGCGAAAGCCTTTTGTATCACCATGCTTATGGTTTTTATTTTTTCAGGCACCATAGCTAACGCAGCCAGCTATACTGTTGTACAGGGCGACTCGTTATATAAAATTGGAAAACTTTACAACACCACAAGCAGCGAAATCGTGAAAGCAAACAATTTGACAAATGACTTGATTTATCCGGGTCAAAAGCTGATTATCCCGTCAGCAGAGTACACGGTGAAAAGCGGGGATACGCTTTATCTTATAGCTAAAAGGCACGATGTTACGCTGGATTCGTTAAGAATTGCAAATAATAAATGGGATGATTATATATACCCCGGCCAGGTATTGAAACTGCCTCATGGGAATGCCGGCAAAAACCGGCCGATACAAAATGCCACCAATAAATCGGTTGTACAGTATACACCCTATGAGCTTGATTTGCTTGCAAGGCTTATAACAGCGGAAGCTGACAGCGAACCATACAACGCAAAGGTTGCTGTCGGGGGTGTGGTTGTTAACAGGGTAAAGGATTCACGCTTTCCTGATACAATAAAAGATGTGATTTATGAAAAATCATACGGCTATTATCAATTTACTCCTGTTGAGAATGGATGGATAAACAAACCGGCATCACAGTCATCAGTTCAGGCTGCCAAAGAAGCTCTTGACGGAAGTGATCCGTCAAACGGCGCTTTGTTTTATTTTGATGACAGTTCCACGAATAAATGGCTGTGGTCGAAACCTATCAAAGCATGGATAGGTAAAATGGTTTATGTTTATTAAACAGAGTCGCAGAAGAAATAAAAATATTGTATTATATGAATTGCACCGGGAAAAACCTATGATATTTTTCCGGTGCAATTACAATGTAAAGATAAAATTGAATGGGTCTAAATGATTAAAAATGGCTAAAAAAAAAGACTTTTTTAAATAATTAATAAAAATTGCATCTTTTTTTATTCTGGAATTTCATTATCCGCTTCTGCAGGGTGAAAAACTATGATATTTCGAAAAGCGCTTTTAACGGATATAAATGGTATTATGAATATTATCAGACAAGCCCAGGAATTTTTCAGGGAAAACGGGATAGAGCAATGGCAGAATAATTATCCAAATGAAGAGACCGTTGCTGATGATATAAAACATTATAACGGATATGTGCTTGTTAAGGGAAATGATATAATTGGTACGGTGGCTGTATTATTTCAAGAAGAGAAAAGCTATGGTCATATTGAGGGGAAATGGCTGTCAGACGGTCAATATGCAACTGTGCACAGGATTGCTGTCGCAGGGAAATATAAAGGAAAGGGATACGCATCTGATATTTTACGCAACATAGAAGAAATGTGCCGGCAGAAGAATATATTCAGCATCAGGGTTGATACTCATGAAAAGAATATTGCCATGCAAAAATTATTGGATAAAAATGGATTCATATATTGCGGTATAATATATCTGGAAGACGGAAGTAAAAGAAATGCGTATGAAAAAATAATTGAACTTTAAAGTGACACTCACATTGAACAATATACAATATAACTTTGCAAAGAATTGAGTAAGATCAGAAAGAAGGTGAGGTTATATGAAAAAGTCAGGAAAACTGACGGTTGTGGTATGTCTTGCTATTATGGCTGCGGTATGTCTTTGTTATTACTTAGTATTTATTAAAGACGGTAAGGATACAAAAGTTTCGTTTGTAACTCCAACTTCCGGAACTGAGCTTCAGTCCGGAGCAGAAAGCCAGGAAGCAGAGACGGGTGGCAGCGAAAATAATGATGATTCAACAGTCGGTGTTAAAGCGCCCCCTACTTATGAATTTGTCCCTGAAACAACAAGTAATGAGGGAATAAAAGAAACTGTCAATGAAGAAACAGATGAAATTGTTAATAAAGAAACAGAAAAAACCGTCAGCGAAGAAGATGATTTGAATGGAGATATTAAAACAACGCCGGCTCCTGACGGAAAAACACAGGATTCTGCAGGCTTGATCAGGATATCCCGCGATGAAGCCGGACTGGATACAATTCCAAGTGTGGATTTTGGCGGATTCAGTTTAAATAAACGTATACATCAGTTATTAATTGAAAAACAGCCATACACCGATGACGACATGAAAGCCGGAATTGTTGCTCCGTATCTGATTACCGAGAGATTCCGTGAACCTGTTATAGACGATATTTCAATAGGAACGAGCATAAAAGATGTCATGGCAGTATTGGGAGCTGCGTCATACATTAAGGAAAATATCATAATATATAAGACATATGATTATTATAAAGCTTTCTGGGGAGACGAATCCGTGGAATTGGTTAATTTCGCCCCAAAACCTAAGGACAATTATGATGTTGATATGCTGAATGAAATCCTTACCGGGTTATGTCTGGAAGATGAATATCTTATGGCATTACTGTATACTGACAGCAGTCTGGATAGCTTCTTTGAAAGAAAAGGCTTTGTTCACGGCGGCGGAAATTATGCCATTTCAGATAATGGAGTGGAAGTTAATACTTTGTTTAATACAATTGAAATCTACAATAACTTTGAAGGAAATTTATACCAAACTATCAAAGATACTGAATATAAGATTGAATACAAAAATGCCGACTATGTCATGGAAGACATGATGTGGGAATTTGCTAACTATTTTTATACAAACGAGAGCTTTTTGGAGAAAGGAAAATTATCGCCTTCGGGCAAATACATGGCTAAATACGATTACATATATAGTCAGAGTCATTACTTTACAATCAGGACAATGGATCATTCAAAGCCGGATTATTATATAAACGCCGTTGCAGATGAGTTTGAATGGATCAATGATGATTATATTATATACACCGATACTTTTTCAAGCCTGCTGATAGTAATAAGAATAACACGGGATAATGTGGAACATATATGTTTATCTTCTGGTTTGAATGATTTAGAATATGATTACGGCTTCGGCAATTACGATTTTTCAATAAAAGAAATTACAGAAGACAGAATCATACTGGAAGACAAGAACGCAGACGAATCAAAGGGAGAGAGAGTTCTATGGGAAATACCATATATTATAGATGAAAACGGCGAATTTATTCTGCCGGACGAAACTGATTAACATAAATAATTAAGGTTAAATAGCTACAGGCCATTCATTTACATGGCTCAAGGCGGAAAAGACTTATACAAAACGGGATTAAGTAACTTACCTTAAAGGTAATTCAGAACACAGGTGATTTTGTGCGAACGGATAAAGTCTTGTGCATCAAAAATTAAAGCGAAGTATGGTTTTAACTTTTTGAAAGGGAAGATCAGAATGAAAGTGATAGTATTAACCGGCGGCGGAACATCAGGCCATGTTACTCCAAATATAGCATTAATACCAAAGCTTCAAAAATCCGGATATGAGATACATTATATAGGTTCAAAAAACGGGCTTGAAAAGCAGCTGATTGAAAAGGAATCCATACCTTACTATGGGATTGATGCGGGAAAACTAAGAAGATATATAGACGTAAAAAATCTGACCGATATGTTCAGGATAGTTGCAGGGTTCAGACAGGCTTTAAAAATTTTAAAAAGAATAAAACCCAACATAGTTTTCAGCAAGGGTGGGTTTGTTTCATGCCCGGTGGTATGGGCGGCATGGGTGAGAAGAATACCGGTAATAATTCATGAATCCGACATTACACCGGGTCTTACAAATAAACTGTCCATACCGTTTGCAAAAAGAATCTGCTACACTTTTCCGGAGTCTGCGAATTATATGCCAAAAGGCAAAAGTGTTATGACAGGCCTTCCCGTAAGAGACGCAATTGCTTCAGGTGACCGGCTTAAGGGATGCAAGCTGTGCGGTTTCACAAGCATAAAGCCTGTTATTGTTGTAATTGGAGGAAGCCAGGGTTCCGAGAATATAAACAAAGCGATTCGCCAGGTGCTTGACAGGCTGCTTGATAAATTTCAGGTGTGCCATATATGCGGAAAGGGTAATGTAAAGTCTGAACTGGAGAATATTAAGGGCTATAAACAGTTTGAGTATGTAAATGATGAGCTGCCTGATATTTTCGCCTGTGCCGATATAATTATCTCAAGAGCAGGCGCAACAACGCTGTTCGAAATTCTTGCCCTGAAAAAACCTGCATTGTTAATTCCCCTGTCAAAAAACGCAAGCCGGGGAGATCAGATTCTAAATGCCGAGTCCTTTAAAACCAATGGATACAGTGATGTATTATATGAGGAGAATTTAAATTCTGAAGTACTTTTGGAAAAAGTTTTTATACTTTACAACAACAGAAACAGCTACATAAAAGCCATGAGCGAAAAAAATAAGAATAATGCGGTTGACAAAATAATTGATTTAATCCATGAAGTTTCACATCAATGTTAATGCAAATCTAAGTTTTAAGTTGGATTTTAGCGCCGTCATAATTATTCCTGATATATACTTGCAATTAATACCACAAATATGTATAATTAAAACACTTATAAAAAATATAGAAACAAAGGCCATCTTTTCTCTATATATCAGCACTTGACAAATAAGGCTGTTTTGGCAGGATTAATTATGAAACTTTATTTGTTTGGAATAGAGATAAAAATTAAGAAGGAATATGTGGCTATTGGTGTTTTTATTCTGTTTATACTGCTCACCTTGTGGGGATGGTACTTAAAAACCAACAGAATAGACGTATTTCCAACTGACGAATTGGCGCAGTCTATTAAAACCCGTGAAACCAACTATACAGAAAAATCAATCAATGAAAAAAAGAATGAAAGGGGAAACACAAAATTTGAAGATAAAAACTTAAAGTCCGACAAAGAAAGCAATTATTCAGATTCTTTACCGAACGGGACTGATTCACACCTGATAAACATAAACACGGCGGACGTTGAAGAATTGAAAAAGCTTAACGGAATAGGGGAAGTAAAAGCCAAAGCAATCATAGCATACAGAGAAAGCAACGGTTTTTTTAAAAGCACTGAAGAGATAAAAAACGTTAAGGGGATTGGAGAAGCAACCTATCTAAAAATAAAGGACTTTATTACTGTAGATGATTCAGCAAAAAAGTGACTTAATAATTTTTGCTTTTCAACTCCAACCTTATTTTTTTACTTATCGGGTCACCATAGATTTCGCCTTGACATTACTAAAATAAACAGACAGACTTCAACCGGACAATTTTGTGATAAACTAATGCAACCAGGACTATGCCAATGACAGACCTCATTTATCATGACTGCTATTTAGTTACACCATTTTATGAAAACAATGGATGACAGTACGAAATATGAGTGATATTATGTAGACAATACATAAAATAACTTTTTATTACTATTATATCATGTTTAGGTTACAATTTGTTTACGTCATTTAAAAAATAAAAATTCAATCCCCTATTTTGTTGACGGAATATATGTTAACAGAAATACAAATACCAACAAGTC
>JAAYGP010000176.1 GCA_012727625.1 Clostridiaceae bacterium | reverse complement strand
TCGCTTCTCTTTATACATCTCTGTGCTTCATTCCGCTAAAGTTTCCTTCCATTGCACAATATCTTTTAACACAACCTGTGAACAGCAACGGTAAGTCTTGCGGTGCATTCCAGCCAACAGGCCGTTCTTTTGTTTTTCAGGGAAATAATATAGAATATAAATAATTCATTAAAATTTGCAAGGCAGGGGCAGGATGTATGGATACATTGGTTATTGAGGTCATGCAAAAAAGGCTTGAAAAAGAAATAAATGACGTACTTAAACATTTGGAACTTCACGTTGGTAAAATAGAATTTGATTTTAAAGACAGGTTAGCTTTGATAATTAACCTTGAATCTACGGCTTCAGAGGCTGATTTGGTGTCCTGAAAAGTAAAAGGCGCAATCCCTTTGGATATGCGCCTTTAATTACCGGAAGCTGATTTTTTCAGCTTCGCAATTTAGAGGTATCGCCTGACTGAATTATTCGTTGACCGGAGCTTCCCGGAAGAGTAAACTAATACTGTAAATCCCGGCGATACCTACAAGGGAGTAAACTATTCGACTGCCTAACGCTTCTACACTGCCGAAAATACCGGCAACAAAATCATAACCAAAAAGCCCGACCGTCAGCCAGTTTATTGCTCCCACAATCATGAGTAGAACTGCTAATCTGTCAATAGGTGTTCTCATTAAGACAACTCCTTTTGCTAAAAAGTCCAGGGGTTCTGCACTGATGCAGCCGAAACCTCCAACAGATCCATGTATAATTTAAAACTTTATATTTTATACAGGATCATGAATTTATTATGACCAATAGTATTGAAAAAATACCGGGAAGATTTGTTTGGCCAGAATTTGTCAAATCAGAAAATATTGTTTATGAATCAGCATGGAAATATTGTTTGATGAATTTCATAAATTCATGATATAATCATAAAAAACATTCAAAATTATAAGACTATTAAAAGGAGAATGTTTATGGCATCATTTTGGGATAAGGAAGAATTATGCGGAAAAATTAAAAAAAACAACCGGGAAGAAATACAAATAAAAAAAGTAGCTAAAAACGGCAAGGACTATGTTGACATAAGAACATTCTGGTATGATTCTGATGAAGATTTATATAAACCAAGTCAAAAAGGATTGGCGATTCCTATGGAATTTTTCTCCGAACTGAAACAAATTTTGCTGAATATAGAGTAAAACGAATGCCGCATCCCGGAGGATGCGGCGCTCTATGTGAAAAGCCTAAGGTGGTTCCGGACCCGAAAACCTTCGGCTGTAACATCATATGCAATTACTCGGAAAGGTGTGCATAATGGGATTCATATGCAAAGCCCTGTTTCCGTACCGTAAGGTTTCTCTTATGGCGGTTGACCGGCAGCTTGATCACGATATTAAGACTGAATTGAAAAAATATGTAGCTGAAATTCTTGAGATCCCACCGCATAATAACTTGCAACCCCCTGTTTCCGGGCATCCGGATATGCAATTGGTTCATATTCGTGAAAACATATTGGCTTGCCAGCCGGACATGCCTGCAGAAATTATACTTGAGCTGAAAAAAGCAGGGTTTCAAGTATACACAGGGGAAGAAAGGCTGAAACCTTATTATCCGCTAAATATAGCATATAATGTTGCGGTAATAGGAAATGTTGCCTTTCATAATACGAAATATACAGATCCTGTGCTGGCCGACATACTGAAAAAATCATCAATACGCCTTGTGCACGTTAACCAGGGTTACACAAAATGCTCAATTCTTCCGGTGACTCCTGAAAGTATTATTACCGCTGACCCAACAATTGAAAAAGCAGCCTTATCGGAAGGATTGGATGTTCTCAAATTACCCCCGCAAAGAAAAATCCGACTGCCCGGGTATAATTACGGTTTCATCGGAGGTACAGCAGGATTTGTTAATAACAATACTTTGGCTTTTGCAGGTGACATTAATATGTTGGACAATAAAGAGGAAGTAAAAATGTTTTTAAAGAAATATAATATTGGATGGGTGTGCCTTAAAAAAGACTTTATTGGCGACTACGGAGGGCTTATACCTCTTTGCCAGCTTTAAATGGAAGCAGGCTCATTTTGAAAAATATAAAATTCCAGGAATGTCTGAGAAAACAGAAGATTCAGTGAAATTTATCAGGGAGGTTTGTTATATGAAAAACCAAATTGATGAAAATCAGTCAACCATTGATGAGCAATTGGATGCACAGCTTGATACAGAGTCTTCCCCGGCTGAGGATAAAAGCGAGCCATTAAACAAACAACCGGTAAAACGACAGGAAAACACAACCCCCGAAAAGGATTTAAAAATACTGAGCGTCGGAGATTGGATGATTACCATCCTCTTTTACATAATACCTGTTGTTAATTTAATCATGATGGCAATATGGGCTTTTTCATCCAGGGGAAACATACACAGAAGAAATCTATCAAGAGCTCTTTTGTTATGGTGGATTATCATACTTGTTGCATATGTTGTCGCCATGACCGTTGCCGGCTTTACCATATTGGATATTTTCCGGGGTAAGGCTTAAGCTTATTACCGGCAGTTTTAATTCTATTATCCCGGGGCAAGCAATGTAAACGGATATATCGGTATATTCCTTAAAATCCAGAAAGCAAGGAAAAGTATCAGAACAAACCATCCGGAAAAGGAATATCTTTGAAAGAATCTGTTTATTGTGTTAAAAGGATTCTTTCCACTATATAAAAAACTTAACCAAAAATATACCGATACAATCAAAAACAGCAAAATCAACGGCCAAAGCAAATTGTAAGAAAAAGCCTCTTTAAAATTCCCATGGATTACGGAATAAAGAGCTCTTGTCATGCCGCATCCCGGACAATAAAACCCTGTATAATGGCGAAAGGAACACACCAAAGGAAAGGCGTTTCGGGCCGGGTTTACCCTGTACAGGATATAAATAGCCATTCCAATTGCCAGGCATGTAAAAACAAACAATATTAGCCGGATGAATGGCTTGCCAAAAAAAACAAGCCATTTTTTATAAATCGCTTTCATAGCTGCCACAAAAAATCGTATATGTAATTAATACTGCATATACTCTATAAATTCATGATACATGCCGGAGGTGAACAAGTATACGAACCATATTACTGCAAGAATTACAGCTCCGATAATGATTCCAAAGCTGACCCAGCACCACATTCTGGCCTTTTTTGAATCTTCCATGGCAAGCTCAATATTACCGGCTGAAACGTGTGTCTGTATCCTATTCGATGTGACCAAAGCAATAATGGCAAAAGGCAGCGCAAAAATGCTGATACAGGTAAAGCAACACAGAACTGAGCTGGCTACAATAAGCAATATTGATTGAACCTTATATTCCGGTATTTGAGAAACAGGAGCGTTTTGATTATAATAATTGGTATAGTTTTGGTTGCGTTGATAATTGTGATTGACATTACCCGAATTAGTGTTGCTCGCATTCTGCTGATCACCGGATTGCTCATCCTGTCCGAGCAATTCGCCGCAGGACGGGCAGATTAGGACGTAGTTACCGACTTCACTTCCACATTTTGGACAATACATTTAAAGACCTCCCGAAAAATAAAAATTTTAATGTTTCTGTAATAACAAATTATCTCAATTGTACATTATACTATTATCCATTGCAACAAACTATGTTTTTATTAACAAAAAGTCGCTGTAAACATATTGCATTTTTATACATTAAGATTTATAATCATACAATACATTGCTAGTGGAGGTGCCGAATGAAACATTTATTATGTCTTAATGACTGGACTCCGGATGAAATTATTGATGTGCTTGACCTGGCTGATAAGCTGAAATATGAAAATAGGAATGGCATTCGCCATGATCACCATCTAAGGGGTAAAACCCTTGGTATGATATTCTCAAAGTCATCAACACGCACACGTGTTTCTTTTGAGGTTGGCATGCAGCAATTAGGAGGATATGCCCTTTTTCTCAGCTCTGCTGATATTCAGCTTGGCAGGGGCGAAACTGTTCACGACACCGCAAAAACCCTGTCCCGGTATCTTGACGGAATTATGATCCGAACATTTAAGCAAAAAGATGTTATGGATTTGGCCGAATATGGTACCATACCCATAGTAAACGGTTTAACTGATGAACTGCACCCGTGCCAAATCCTTGCTGATTTAATGACTATCCGCGAGAGGTTTGGTTATCTTAAAGGTCTTAAGCTTGCCTATGTGGGAGACGGCAACAATGTTGCCCATTCTCTTTTGGTTGGCTGTGCCAAAACCGGTATAAACATTTCTGTTGCAACTCCTGATAATTATTCCTGTGACACTAAATATATTGAAATGGCACGTAAAATTGCAGAGGAAACAGGGAGTGTCGTAGAAATAACAACAGATGCCAGGCAAGCTGTTAATAATGCTGATGTAGTTTATACGGACACATGGGTCAGCATGGGAATGGAAAATGAAAGAGAAGAACGTATTAAAATATTCACTCCGTACCAGGTTAATGAAAACCTTATGTCACTTGCAAAGCCTGGTGCAATTTTCCTGCACTGTCTGCCGGCATACAGAGGTTTTGAGGTTACCGAAGAGGTTATTGATGGCCCTCAATCAGCAGTTTTTGATGAGGCTGAAAACCGGTTACATGTTCAAAAAGCTGTATTGGTTAAGTTGATGGCTTAATGGCTTTGTTTCTGCGAAGGTATCTTCCTGCATTATCATTTTTTGTTGTTCAGGATGATGGCTTAATGACTTTCACTTTATATTAAAAGGCATTATCCGCTGATAATATAAAGCTTATACTGGAAATCAATTGGAGGGACTTACTTGGATTATTCATTTATCATAAGGCGAGCCCGTGTGGAGGACGCAAAAGACGTTTACAATATTCTGCAGAAAGCATTTAAGGAATATGCAGAGGCTGCTAATTTACAAAATATCGAGGCACTTACGGAAACAGTAAAAGATATTGAAAATGCAATCATGAATGAGTTTGTTTTCATTGCGACCATAGACCACAAAATTGTGGGTACGGTCCGCGTGGATATAAACGGAAACAAAGCATATATCAGCCGGTTTGCCGTAAATTCCGAAAACAGGAATGCCGGCGTTGGTAAAGCCATGATGAGCCTTGTGGACAAATATCTGGTTTCTAAAAAAGTGCGGGAGGTATCATTGCATACAGCCTCCCGGTATGGCGATTTAATGCGGTTTTACTATGGCAGAGGCTTTTATGTCCAATCTGTCAGTTATGATCGGGGCTACCCCAGGGCAAAGATGGTCAAGGAATATCCTGATACCGGTAAGTGAATCAGGCGTCTGTAAACATCAAATAAACTCTTTCCCCTGCAAATAAAGTCGTTCCACAGTAAATAAAGTCATTCCTTTGGAACAGGGTTAAGGGTATAGGTTTAAGGGGTAAGGATATTATCC
>JAAYGP010000020.1 GCA_012727625.1 Clostridiaceae bacterium | reverse complement strand
TGTAAAAAGATACAGTTTTCATATGTCTTTTTGTTTCAATTGTTTTTTCAACAAATCCATGCTCATGAGTTTTCACCCGGCTTAACACTTTTGTTCGTTACATTAAATAGGCTTATGTCTCTGTTTAAATATCTTTTTCAATCTCAGATTATCATTTTAATTAAGGAAAGTAAACCTTTCATTCTTAAGCCAGGTTTTGATTTTATAGTACAATCCATCGCTTTCCAGAATAACAGCGCCGCCATTAAGGGTTGTATAGACTTTAGCTTCCGCTTTATACAACCTGTCCAGTACCTCTCCTGACGGATGACCGTAATTGTTTTTCCCCACGCTTATTACGGCGGCTTCAGGACAGGCGGCGTCAAGAAACATATCGGATGTGCCGTTTTTACCGCCATGATGCGAAACCTTTAACACATCACAGTCAATATCCGGATAAATCCTTAAAAGATTATTTTCCGCTTCCTTTTCCATGTCTCCTGTGAAAAGAAGCTGAAATTGCCTGTACTTCAGCATTCCGCACAGGGATACATTGTTCAGGTTGGAATAATCCGATGCGCCCTTTCCAGGATACAGTATTTCAAATTCGGTAAAGTCATCAAGTTGAATTGTATCACTCGCTGATAAAAATAAAATTTCTGTTCCTTTCTCCCGGCACAGTTCAATAAATACGGAGAAATCCCTGTAAGCTTCCTTATAGTCGGGAAGCACTGCTTTTTTTACCGGATATATATCCATCAGGGTTAAAATACCGTACATATGATCAGCATCCGCATGGGTTATAATGACATAGTCCAGCTTTCCGATTTCTTCATGCATAAGAACCGGAAAAATAACACTTTGCCCTATATATAAGGTGTCAAGCTCATTGTATGACCCTCCCCCGTCAATAAGCATTGTCACCCCGCCAGCGGTTTTAACCAGGGCACTGTCCCCCTGCCCCACATCTATAAAGGTAATTTTAAGATTATCAGGAATAAAGCTTTGTACCAGCAAAACAACTCCCAGAATAAATATGCATACGGTCACTTTGTTTTTATGCCTTGTAAAAAAACCGACGGAGGAAAATCCTGTTATGACCAAAAGAGTATAATAAAAAAGTATCCACAGAATATTCCAATGCTTCATATTAAGCTGCGCCCAGGGAATTGATGCAAAAGAATTTGTAACAAAAAGAATTATATGTAAAAGGGCTTGAAGGGCATAGCTGCAATACTGCCCGAGCTGGAGGTTTACATTATCAATAATAACTGAAATCATGCCTATAACTGTTGTTATACCGGTGAGTGGCACAACAAAAAGGTTAGAGATCAATGAAACAACAGATACTCTGCTGAAATAAAGAATCAACATGGGCAATACACCTGCCTGGGCTGCAATTGTGGCTGAAATGGTCTCTTTGATGATTTCCGGTATTATGCCCGGAATTCTCTCGTGGATCTTCCTGTACAAAAGCCCCAGCCCTGCCGTCGCTCCTGCTGACAATTGAAAACCCACATCCATCAGGTGCGGATTAAGGAAGCGAAGAAGCTGCTCCGGCAGACGGATCAATCCATCTCGGCCATTGCCCAAGCCTGCGGCTACACCAATGA
>JAAYGP010000175.1 GCA_012727625.1 Clostridiaceae bacterium | reverse complement strand
CTGTAATCTTCTTTTCAATTCAGCCGGGCTTTCTTTTTTTAATATCTCCAACCCCTTTTCAATTTTTTTCTTTGTTATCTCACCCTGAATATAATTGGAAAAATCGTTCATAATATCACCTCTTGAAATATCACAGTCCCAGTATATGCAAAATACCTTGTGCATGTGAATAAAAACCGTTACAATACAATTAAAAAAGAGGTGCGCAACATGATTTACGATGCAATTATTATAGGAAAAGGTCCTGCCGGATTGTCCGCGGCATTATACACAATACGTTCAAACATGAAAACGCTTGTCATTGGTATGGGCACCAGTTCTCTTGCCAAAGCAGGGAGAATTGAAAACTATTATGGTTTTTCAAGACCGGTTACAGGGAAATATCTGCTTGAGGAAGGGGAAGCCCAGGTTAAAAACATTGGTGGTGAAATACTTTATGAGGAAGTTGTAGGAATTGAAAAAGGGGATGATTTTATCGTTAAGACCACTAAAGACTCTTATAGAGCAATATCCGTTTTAATTGCCACGGGGCAGAAGCCTGCAGGTGTAAAAATACGCGATCTTAAGAAATTTGAGGGCAAAGGTGTAGGCTATTGCACAACCTGTGACGGCTTTTTTTACCGTGGAAAAAATGTTGGCGTGTTAGGGTTTAAGGATTTTGCCCTGCTTGAAGCTAATGAACTTGCGAATTTCACCGATAAAATCACCATATTTACAAACGGTGAAAGCCCCCAATTCTCACAGGATGTTGAGCATTTAATACCGAAGTTCAATTTTATTGATAAGAAAATTCAGGCCTTTGAAGGCAATGAAACATTGGAGCGGATAGTGTTTGAAGACGGGAATAAACAATCAATAGACGGTATATTCATCGCATATGACAGTGCATCGGCCATTAATTTTGCCCTGAAAATGGGGATTCTGACACAGGGTCAGGCAATTATGACCAACAACAGGCAGGAAACAAATATTGAAGGCCTGTTTGCGGCAGGAGACTGCACAGGTGTTTTTAAGCAGGTATCTGTTGCTGTTGGCCAGGGTGCCATAGCGGGAAAACATATGGTTGAATATATACGCTCTAAAAAATGACAGGAGAGATACAAATGCTTTATTATGCAATTCGTCCCCGTCTTATCTTTCACTTTTGTGAACAAGGTGATTTACAGCGGGGACTTTCTGTTTTTCAGTGGTAAATTTTCTTGTGATATATGATATTTTGACAAGCCTGTATGAGTATATTTGTCCGGGATAAGGCATAGTTATAGGTTAGACAGAACTGAGAGTGGTTAAAGCAATGAAAAAATTAATTATTATAGTCATTTGTGTTATTCTGTTTATTGCCGCAAGTGGCTGTCTGAAAACAAGAGATAAAGTACTTGAGCAAATCAAAGAGGATGAACTCAGGCCGGTAAGCAGCATTCTATTGTCGGAAGAGGATGCACGACGCCTGAATGAAAAGCTTCAGGTACGTCTTTATTTTGCCAATGAGGACGGAACCAGGCTGGTAAAAGAAATACGATACATTGACATGAATGATGCAAAGCAGGGTACCGAACAGCAGGCAACAATATTGGTTAAAGAGCTTGTTAAGGGTCCCTCAAATTCAACATTGAAAGCAACAATACCTGAAGGAGCTTCGCTAAGGTCGCCTGTGAAAGTGGAGAATCGTACAGCTATTGTTGACATGACGAAAGAATTTGTTGATAATCATCCGGGCGGTAAAGAAGCGGAAGAAATGACTATCTTTTCAATAGTAAACACACTAACTGAGCTTAAGGATATTGAAAAGGTAAAATTCCTTATAAACGGGAAAACTCAGAAGGAGTTCAAGGGAAGTTTTCTTCTTAATAATGAGTTTCCAAGAAACGAGGCGTTGATTGACAGAAAACAAAGCCAGACTGTTCTTCCGGACCCGGAGCCGGGACCTGAAGAAATTGCAGAGGAAGTCAATGCCTATGATGTTTATGAGGATGAAATACTTGAATAATGTTACCCCTCTGGTATTTTATCCGGGTGGTGGGGAACGGTTTAACCGGGAACAACCACCCATTTGCTTATTTTTTCATGACTTTGCTTTGTGTGTTGCAGAACCTGTGAACAGTAACTGTTGCACAATAAAAGAAAGATAAAGATAATATACCTGTCTTGTTAAGATAATAAGTTTAATGTATAATCATGAAGACAGACTCAGAAAGTAAGGTTTTTGCGCTGAATATGCGGGAAAACATGCTCAGGCGATATGAAGCGTACACTGAGTACTAAATGATAAAGGTATTATATGAGTGATTTATGGCGGTATCAGTAACAGATGAAATAAGCAAAACAAGGAGATAATAATGGATGACAGACCTATAGGTGTATTTGATTCCGGCCTTGGAGGACTTACTGTTGTAAAGGAAATCATGAAAGTTCTTCCCAATGAAAGCCTGATATATTTCGGAGACAATGGAAGGACTCCATATGGCACCAAATCAAAGGAAACCGTTATTAAATATACAAAGCAGGATGTTGCGTTTTTACTGTCCAAAGATGTAAAAATGCTTGTAGTGGCATGCAATACGGTAAGCGCTCTGGCTTTGCCTGAAATCAGGGATTCAATAAAAGTGCCGGTTCTTGAGGTTATCGGGCCCGGAGCAAGAAGTGCTCTCAGAAAGACAAAAAAGGGCAGAATTGGTATAATTGCCACACCCGGTACAATAGCTAGTGGTGTTTACAGCAGGGCAATCCTCAGGATGAATCCCGATGTCAGGGTTTTTTCAAAAGCCTGCCCGCTTTTTGTCAATCTTGTTGAAGAGGGCTGGTGGAATAATGAGATTGCACGGATGATTGCGGAAGAATACCTTAAGGATATAAAAAAAGAAAAAGTTGATACCCTTGTTCTGGGCTGTACTCATTATCCATTATTAAGCGAAACCATCCGGAAAGTAATGGGTGACGAGGTCGCCCAGGTCAGCTCAGCCGAGGAGCTGGCCCTGGCATTGAAAGCGCTGATTGATGAAAAACAATTGGGCGCGGCGCAAAAGACTGCCTGTTACACGTATTATACCAGTGACAGCGTTGAAAAGTTTAAGGAACTGGGAAAACTGATTTTGTCAGCGAATATTGAGAATGTGGAGCGTGTGGATGTTGAAAATTAAGAAAGGCCCCTTTAATAAACCTGAGAAAATTTTATAATATACTTGTCATGAAAGAGGGAACAGTTGTGGAAAAAACCGTAATGATTATTGTGGACAGCAAACAGGAGCATCCGAACCAGAAGCCGGAGGTTATAAGCTTTGTTACCGAGGGAACATACAGCAAAAAAGACGGACGTTTTTGCATAACCTATGCAGAAAGTCCTGTTACGGGGCTTGATGGGACAACCACTACCCTGGAAGTGGCTTCTGATTCGGTAACTCTGATACGTTTTGGAAACGTATCAAGCCTTATGGTATTTGAAAAGGGCCGGAAGCACACTTCCGAATATAACACGGAATACGGCGTTATTGAAGTCGGGGTCACTGCCCGAAAGCTTAATGTTAATATGGACGAGCATGGCGGTCATTTTGATATTGAATATGTTCTGGAAGTGAATAACCAGGTGACCAGTTTTACCACCCTGAACGTGAAAGTGCAATAATAGCCCATGGCTTTATAGGAATATTAGTTGTTTTAATAAGTTACTCACACGATTTTTCTGTTTTTACAGATGGTAATTGCCAAAAAAACAGCAGAAGGTGATATTGTAAAATGTATAGTATTTATGAAAAAATCAGGGAGCAGATAGAGACTGTCGTAAAAGATGCGATTTTAAGATCAATTTCTAAGGGTTTGCTGCCTGAGATTGAGCTTCCCCCTATAATGATGGAAAAACCAAGGGAAGAGGCTTTCGGTGATTTTTCAACAAATATTGCCATGCAGATGGCAAAGCAGGCCAGAAAGGCTCCGGGGCAAATTGCTCAGATTATTATCGACAGAATGAAAACTGACGGTACATTTGTTGTGCGGGTGGAGGCGGCCGGCCCGGGGTTTATAAATTTCTATCTTAACAATGAATGGCTGTATGAAACCCTGGATTTAATTGATGAGAAAAAAGAGGACTACGGACGGGTTAACATCGGTAACGGTAAAAAAGTAATGGTTGAGTTTGTCAGTGCCAATCCCACAGGTCCTCTTCATATGGGCAATGCCAGAGGAGGAGCCCTTGGTGATTGTATAGCAAGTGTTCTTGAAAAATCGGGATATTCGGTTACCAGGGAGTTTTATGTGAATGATGCCGGAAATCAGATGGAGAAGTTCGGGGCATCTTTGGAAGCAAGATATCTTCAGAAAATCTACGGTGAAGATAAAATACCTTTTCCGGAAGACGGATATATGGGAGAGGATATCATCGACCATGTTACCGAATATATCTCGGAGCATGGTGATGAGCTTGCGCAAAAGTCCTCTGAGGAACGAAGAAAGGATCTGGTTGAATATGCCCTGCCAAAAAATCTGAAACGGATTAAAGATGGTCTTGCCCGTTATGGCATTCATTATGATGTATGGTTCAGGGAAAGCACATTGTATTCCGGGGAGATTGAAGAAACCATGAATATCCTGAAAGAGCGGGGATTTGTTACTGAAAAGGACGGGGCTCTGTGGCTTAATGGTGAAAAAGCCGGTCTTGAAAGGGATGAGGTTTTAATAAGGCAAAACGGTCTTCCCACCTATATGGCAGCAGATATTGCATACCACCGGAATAAATTTGTAAAAAGAGGATTTGACAAGGTAATCAATCTTTGGGGAGCGGATCATCACGGTCATGTTGCCCGGATGAAAGCAGCCATGGATGCCATAGGTGTAGACAGCAGCAGGCTTGAAATTATTATATTCCAGCTGGTCCGCCTGTTTAAAAACGGGGAAATCGCAAAAATGTCAAAAAGGACAGGCCGGGCAATATCGCTGGACGATCTTTTGGATGAAGTGGGTGTTGATGCGGCAAGGTTTTTCTTTAACCTTAAAACCTCCGGGAGTCATCTGGATTTTGACATGGATCTTGCGGTTGAGCAATCCAACAATAATCCGGTGTTTTATGTCCAGTATGCATATGCCAGAATATGCAGCTTATTAAGAAAGCTTGCCGAGGATAATATTGTAGTGCCGGATGCGAAAGCTGTTTTTAAGGAACTGCTTTCAAAACCGGAGGAAATAAAATTGATAAAACGGCTTGCGGAATATCCGGAGGAAGTGTCATTAGCCGCCCAGACCCTTGAACCCAGCCGTTTAACGAGGTATGTAATGGATGTGGCTTCTGATTTCCACAGTTTCTATAATGCCTGCAGGGTAAAAGGCGAGGAGGAGAATTTGATGTATGCAAGGCTTCTTCTCGTAAACTGCACAAAAATAGTAATAAAAAACGTACTTGATTTAATCGGAATAAATGCGCCCGAAAAAATGTAAGCATGCGGAGGATAAGATCATGAGTTTATATCAGGAATGGGAAAACAAAATTCAGGAAAGCCAAAGCAACCAGGCCCAGGCGGGCTTTTTCAGACAATACCTTGAAAAGGAAACCGACGCCTACAGGGACATATTGAAAAATAAGCAGACTAAACTGTCAGAAACAGTAAAAGAGCTCGCGGAAAAATATTCAATGGATGTGGTTACATTTACAGGTTTTTTGGACGGGATTAACACCAGTCTTGCAGAAGAACTGAGTCTTGAAGATTTAACGGAAGATACGGCAATAGACGCTGAAATTGATTATGATAAGCTTTATTACAATATGCTTAAAGTCAAAGCAGACTGGCTCTATAGTCTGCCCGAATGGGACGGTATCCTGAGTGACGAAAAGCGCAGGCAGATTCGGATGAAGCTTCATAACGACAGTCATATTACCGTTGAAAAGATTGGAAGAAATGATCCCTGCCCCTGCGGAAGCGGCAGGAAATATAAAAAGTGCTGCAAAAAGTAGGCCACGGGGTTAACCAAACCCGACGAGATGCGCTGAAAGAATTGTCCCGCATTTCATTCGATGCCTTTTTATGGATTTCCGTAGTAACAAAAGAAGAGTATAATTTATACTCTTCTTTTGTTACTGTTAAAACCTTAATTCAGTCACTGAGCAGGTCAGATATTGTGCAATATAGGAGACAGGAGCTTCTTTTGCTATTACTCTCTTCTCTTATACATCTCTAAGCTTGATTCCGCCAAAGTTTCCTTCTATCTGCACAATATCTTTTAACAGAACCTGTGAACAGTAACCAATAATTTTATCATACCTGTGTATATTATTTCCGTATATTTAATAATGGCAGATTTTGATATATAATTAATCCAGTTGCATACGGGCTGATTTTTTGTTGAAAGGCAGGATGCTTATGCTTGAGGTTAAAGGTTTGACAAAACGCTATGAGAGGGTGCAAAGGCCATATTTGAAAGACATCTTTTGGAATACAGAAAAACAAGCTATTTTTTGTTTTTTGATAAATCTTCACTTCTGGTAATAATTTCAGGAATTTTGTTTAAATATTTTATGCCTGATGAGACAGCCAGTGTATTCAATATTCTGTTTTTCAGTGCATATATGCTGTTTTTTCTGACAATTCGGGGCAAATGGCCAATGGAGCTTGAAAAACCGTTTATTTTTCTTATTCCTGAATCCAACAGCAGCAAACTGCTGTATTGCACATTGGCAGAGAATATTAAAAACCTTTTTGATGGTATTATACTCTTTACAATATCATATTTTCTTTTTAATGCGGATTTAAAAATAATAGCATTATGTGTTGTAAGCTATACTCTGTACGGAGCCATTTATGTATACTGCGATATATTATCCCGGCGTTTGTTCGGGAAAGTCCACAGTAAATCAATGTTGGTTTTCATGAAGCTGTTTGTTTCCGGTTTTGCTGTTCTGCCCGGTATCATATTGATGGCAGTATTTTATTACAGTCTGGACAGCGAGTTTCTTGCCGCATTGTCAATTGCGGCATGGAATTTTACAGCGGTTTCCTTTCTGTTCCTGTTATCCGGAAATGTGCTGAACAATATTGAAATTACACAATGACAAACAGTTAACAGAAGTGGATGACACCATATCTTTTGAATTTCATTAGAGTTTGATTAGAGTTTAATTAAGCTTATTGTTGAATAAACCATTATGTGATAAAAATTAATCAGAATCAGCTATTGAAAAAACTCCTGTATAAGCGGGAGCTTATGGTTATGATAATATTTTTACAGGAGGAGCGAACATGTATGGAAGAGGACGAAATATTCTGCCTATGACTGGATTCATTATGTTAACAATATTATTGCTCGGAGGGTTTGCGCTGGCGAAAAACACCAGAGCAAGGAAGCTGCTGGATGAATACAAAACTACAACCTCAAAACAAAATCAGGATAATAACCCAATGTTCGATTTTATCAGAAAAGGGGTTATGCTGGATAAGTACACTGTGGATGAATCAGCGGAACTTTCAGCCGATGGTATTGACAAAATAACCATTACATCGGTCTGCTCGGATTTAAATATTTATTATGGCGGTACAAATAAAATAGATGTAAAATACTATGGCAGCGTGCAATCCGATGAAAAAGAAAAGACACCTTATCTTGAGGTGGACAAATGGGGAAGAGAAGCGATTATAAGGATTAAATATCCTGCATGGAATAATATATCATATTACGAACAGACAACACTGGATGTTATAATCCCCGATAATCTGACTTGCGATCTTGATTTGAGGAATACTTCGGGCAGTATCTCCGCAGAAGAGCTTAAAGGAGGCAACATAAGCATTAGCACAGTATCCGGTGCAATATCGCCAATGAGGATATCAGGTGAAGTAATTGAATTAAAATCAACTTCAGGCTCAGTCACTGTTGGGAAAATTAACGCATCGGGCAAATTTTCCTTCAACGCAATATCAGGAAAATGCATTATTGGTTCAATAGATTGTAAAGAAGCTGATTTGAAATCAACCTCGGGGGAGATTAACTTCAGTGATGTATCAAGTGATGAAATTTTTGCAAAAAGCATATCAGGAAACATTGATTTAGTTTTAAAAAGAGGAAATGCGGATATAGAAACATCATCAGGAAAAATAAAAGCCAAATTTGCCGATAGGTTTGACAAATTAAAGATAAAAAGTATATCAGGCAAGGTCACATTAAGCATTCCTGAAAGCAGCCAGTTTGATGCCGAAATTCATACTGTATCCGGCAAAATAAGCTGCAGTGATTTTTCAATGCAAATTAGTTCATCCGGAATGAATATACTTAAAGCAACAGTTGGAAATGGCGATAGCAGGGTTGACATTAACACTGCTTCCGGGGATGTGGAGATAATAAAAAATTAAAATTCAGGTCAAATACGGTCCTTCGACAGATTCTCCTCATTTGATAAAAAAGAGCTTACTTTGAAAGTAAGCTCTTTTTTTCGAACAGGCAGCATTTTTATTTAAAAATGGAGTTTTGCGTCTGCAGCTGTTATTCCAAATAGCCTGAACATTGACCAAACACAATAAAAATATGAATAAATGCAAACTATAAGAGGTTTATTCTGATATAATATAAGGTATAATGGGTATATATAGTCTTATGTCATACTTACTATAATATTACACAAGGAGGCTTACAAATGCAGTTACGAGAAAATTCCACTTATGCCCTGGTTGTCCCAACAAGCATGGGAGTCAGGATCACACCGGTAAACGGACAGCCCGTACACAGCAGTGACATGTATTTTATGCATGCTACCAGTGCTGAGACAAACGTGGCAAGTATTTCTTCCTATCTTGGTCTTCGTGTAAAAGTGTTGACAACTTTCGTAAAGGACAGCCCGATTGCCAGGTTTATTAAAGACGATCTGGCAAGCCGTCACATGGAATATGAGGGCAAAGAGGTTCCTCAGGGCGGTCCGTGGGGATACAGGCATCAGTTTAATATAGCCGCCTCAGGCTATGGTGTACGTGGACCCAGGGTTTGTAACGATCGTGCAGGTGAGGTTGGTCTTACACTCAATGTGAAAGACTTTGACCTGGACAGGATTTTTGGCAAGGAAGGTGTTCAGATTCTTCATATTTCCGGTCTTATCGGAGCACTTTCACAAAGTACGAGCATGTTCTGCCTTGAACTGGCAAGGGCAGCGAAAAAATACGGAACAAGAATCTCCTTTGATTTGAACTATCGCGCATCATTCTGGAAAGATCGTGAAAAAGAGCTTCGTGACATTTTTTCTGAAATTGCGAGCATTGCCGACATCCTTGAGGGCAATGAAGAAGATTACCAGCTTTGTCTTGGAATTGAAGGGCCCGAGACAGGAGGAAAGGATTTAAGCTCAAAAATCGATAACTTCAAAACCATGATTGGACGCGTAAAAAGCCAATACCCGAACGCATCAATTTTTGCCACCACATTGCGTGAGGTTATAAGTACAAATACACACAATTGGGGCGCAATTATGCTGGCCGGTGACCAATGGTATATGGCTGAGCCAAGAGAGATCCAGGTTCTTGATCGTATCGGTGGTGGAGATGGTTTTGTAGGCGGACTCCTTTATGGAATACTCAAAGGCTGGGAACCTGAAAAATGTCTGCAATTCGGATGGGCGACCGGCGCAATGGCAACAACATTCTTAACCGACTATGCACAGCCGGCAGACGAAGAACAGGTTTGGAGCATCTGGAGCGGTAACGCAAGAGTAAAAAGGTAATGAGCAAAGTATATGAATCTTAAATCGGAAAAGGGGCAATCAGTTTATCGGGTTAAAGCCCTGCCTTTCGATTCGGGTAAATCATATTTATACTAAGCTTAAGGGCGAATGTACTGAATAATTGTTACTTTATGCAAATAGTCAAGTTTTTTAAATGGAGGGAAACTGAATATGGCAAAAGCTGATATAGGCCTTATTGGTCTTGCGGTTATGGGGGAAAACCTCGTCATGAACATGGAGAGTAAAGGTTTTACCGTAGCCGTGTTCAATCGTACAACCGAAAAAGTAAGCGCTTTCATAAACGGGCGCGCAAAAGGGAAAAATATCATTGGAACATACTCTCTTAAGGAACTGGTGGATTCCCTAAAGAAACCCCGTATTGTAATGATGATGGTTAAGGCGGGAAAACCTGTTGATGACTTTATTGATATGATAATTCCCTACCTTGAGGAAGGGGATATCATTGTTGACGGAGGGAATTCTCATTTTCCTGATACTATTCGCCGTACTAAGTATGTTGAAGACAAGGGACTTCTTTATATCGGTACCGGAGTATCCGGCGGCGAGGAAGGTGCTCTTTTGGGCCCAAGCCTTATGCCCGGCGGGTCACCTGAGGCCTGGACATATGTAAAACCGATATTCCAGGCTATTGCCGCAAAAGTGGAAGATGGCTCACCCTGCTGTGACTGGGTAGGGGAGAGCGGTGCCGGACATTTTGTAAAGATGGTGCATAACGGTATTGAATATGGAGATATGCAGCTCATCTGTGAAGCATATCATATCATGAAAGATCTGCTTGGAATGTCTCCCGATGAAATGCATGAAGTGTTCAAGGAATGGAATGAGGGTGAACTTAACAGTTACCTCATTGAGATTACCCGTGATATCCTCTCATTTAAGGACGAGGACGGAGAACCTCTTATCGATAAGATACTGGATACAGCAGGGCAAAAAGGTACCGGAAAATGGACAGCCATTGCAGCCCTTGAAGAGGGAATACCTCTCACGTTAATCGGGGAAGCCGTATTTTCACGTTGTCTTTCAGCTATGAAGGAGGAAAGGGTTGAAGCTTCAAAATTAATCAAAGGAATTAGCCCTGAGTTTACCGGAGATAAAAAAGCAATGATTGAGGATATACGCCAGGCCCTTTATGCTTCAAAAATTGTTTCCTATGCGCAGGGTTATACTCTTATGCGTGCTGCGGCCAAGACATACGGCTGGAACCTTAACTATGGCGGTATAGCTCTGATGTGGCGCGGCGGCTGTATTATACGCTCCACTTTCCTCGGGAAAATCAAGGAAGCTTTCGACAAGAACCCTGATTTGACAAATCTTATTCTTGATCCTTTCTTCAAGGAAAAGATTGAAAACGCGCAGAAAAGCTGGAGAAAGGTAGTGGCAACAGCACTGTCCAATGGTATACCGGTTCCTGCTTTTTCATCCGCTCTTTGCTATTTTGACGGGTTCAGAAGTGAAAGGCTGCCGGCAAATCTCCTCCAGGCACAAAGGGATTACTTCGGCGCTCATACCTATGAAAGGGTTGACAGAAAAAGAGGAGAGTTCTTCCACACCAACTGGACAGGAAAAGGTGGAACCACTTCAGCATCCACCTACACCGTATAACAATACTGAAAAAGGAATCCCGCCTGTACATGCCGTTAAGAGACATGGGGCGGGAACCTTTGTAAAAATTAATAAACGGGTTATGGCTCACATGAATACTGAGCTCTTAAATGAAAAGGATGATTTATATGAAAAATATAATTAAACTGGCTTCCGGGATTGAAGGAATAACTGATAATGAACTTCGTGAAGTTCTGGAAGAACTGCTTAAATCGGTCGGAAAGCATTTGAAAAAAATACTGCTGCTCCCTCCGGATTTTACCAGGATGCATTCAGGAGCCGGAAAAATAACCGCGATGATCTATTCAATGTTAAAGGATTCGGTTCAGGTTGATGTTATGCCTGCTTTGGGCACACATGTACCAATGACAAAAGAGGAAACGGATGTATTCTTTGAAGGTGTTGTACCATTTGAAAAAGTAATTCCGCATCGTTGGCGCGAGGATGTGGTTTCATTGGGCGAAATACCTGCAGGCTTTGTGGCTGAGGTATCCGACGGGCTTATGTCCGAACCCGTTCCCGTTGAAATAAATAAAAGGCTGCTTGACGAATCCTATGATCTGATTGTTTCAATCGGACAGGTTGTGCCTCACGAAGTAGTGGGTATGGCAAACTACACGAAAAATATACTTGTAGGTTGCGGAGGTAAAGACACAATCAACATAAGCCATATGCTTGGCGCGGTGTTTGGAATGGAAAAAGTTATGGGCAAGGATCATTCGCCTGTAAGAAAAGTTCTGGATTACGCTCAGGAGCAATTCTTGAACAAGCTGCCTTTGGTTTATATATTAACAGTGACCACGTCTTCAGAGGACAAGGTCAAAATAGAAGGGGTTTTTGCGGGCAATGAGAGAAAAATATTTGAAGAAGCTGTGGAATTAAGCCGGCAAAAGAACCTGACCTGGATGGACAAACCCATTAAAAAGGCTGTTGTATATCTTGACCCTCGTGAATTTAAAAGCACCTGGCTTGGCAATAAGGCAATCTACAGGACAAGAATGGCCATGGCCGATTGTGGTGAGCTTATTATTCTTGCTCCCGGTGTCAGAAAATTCGGTGAAGATGATACAATAGACGCTCTGATTCGTAAATACGGCTATAAAGGCCGCGAGTACGTTCTGGAGCAATATAAGAAAAATGCCGACCTGAGGGAAAATCCGTCTGCTGCCGCGCATCTAATCCACGGTTCCTCCGACGGACGCTTTCATATAACCTATGCTGTGAAACACTTAACAAAGGAAGAAGTGGAAAGTGTCGGGTTTGGTTATCTGCCTTATGATGAAGCGGTAAAAAAATACAAACCGGAAGGTATAAAGGACGGTTATTATGACAGCGGGGACGACACCTGGTTCTATATTTCCAATCCCGCCCTTGGGCTTTGGACCGTATCCTGATTTGTACTATATACGAATGACGGGGAGAGAGAAGTTCAAGCTGAAGCAATGAGGCTTTCTCACTACAAAATACGCCTTTAAAATGACAAAGTATTAATACGGGATCCGGGTAAAAGGCATAAGTCGGACACATTTCGCTAATGATCATTTACGGGGTAATAAAAAAATCAAATAAAAACGGGTATTGATTTTCACATCCAATACCCGTTTGATTTAAATAAAAACCTTAGAATTTACCTTTACTTATATGCCCTACAAGCTCGGCCTTTGAGCGCTGTTTTATAATCCTGGCCTCTTTTATTGTATTTTTAAACAATGCAACACAAGGAGGATCAAGAGTAATTTCAATTCCTTCTTCGCTAAGAGCGATAATCTGCATACAAAGATCCACAATTTTCATGTGTATATCATTTGTTCTGTCGGAAGCATAAATCTTGTCCATAGCTTCCTGGCTCAGCTCCTCAAACTTCTCTTTCGGTGCTCCGCATTTCGGCAGACATCCGGTGCCTGTTCGCCCTCATAAACAAAGCCGCAAACTGTACACTTGAATAATTTTTTCATTTATTAAAACCTCCCATATCAGATAGTACGCATGCCTTAATATATACCCTCACAAAAACTTTATTTACACCCGGTAGTAAAAACTCCGGGTAAAGTCAGGCAGGTCATATTGCATAGAACTGTATCTTACGGAGAAAGCCCTTAATTATTTCTTCTTACCTATCTGTATTATTTCCGGCAAAGGTTTGTATGTTGTTGAATGAAGCTTATAATTTGATATTACTTCATTGTCTTTTCTGACAATCAGATATGTATCAACCACAGCACCGTTCATTCCTTTTTGTATCAGCTTTTGGCTGCCCCCGGGCAGATTATCGGTCTCTATATATTCTGTGTCATAAGGAATGAGTCTTATAACCGTTGACTGAACAACAGCTTCAAGGGAAGGATTTTCATTGGTACCGACAATGAAAAATTCCACCTTATTGTCGGAGGTTACCTGTCCGTCAATTCTTACAGGCCAGTTAGTATTGTTTGTAAACTTCAAGTCCTCTGTTCCGTATGAAACAGTTGCATCACATCCAAGAGGCACGTACGATACCATAAAAATATGGGGGTTGCGTTCAACAATTTCCAGATTCGCTTTCAGTGCAGCATTGTATAGAGTTGAAGAAACCTGGCATATGCCGCCGCCTATGCCTGTTGTTATTTCATCCTGGGTGTAGATATTAGCCGGAAGATACCCTTTTTCAGCAGTGCGCTGCCCTACCTTATCGTTAAAGGAAAAGGTTTCTCCCGGAAAGAGGATAGTCCCGTTAATGGCTTCAGCTGCAAGCCTTATATTTACGGAACGATTTTTCTCATTTTCAGTTGAAAATTCAGAGGAATATGTTGATAAAATATCGCGAAACAATGAGTTTTCAATTTTTTCAGCTGTAATATCAGGTTCAATGAAATCGACCGGTAATTTTAATTCTACCGGATAATTGACTGATTTGGCCTCCATTTCCGCAATCAGAGACAAAAATTCAGCTTTGTCAATCTTTCTTCCGGTAACTTCCGGGATTATTTCAATTTCACCATCCATAAGTATTACGGAAGCATTTTGAGGCTCTCTGACAATTTTGTTGTACATGGAGTCGGCCTCAATTTTAACGGGCGGTATTTTTTCCACCGGAACAATAACAATACCTGATTCAAGTTTTGATATCTGTTTTAATATACGCTCCTTAAGAAGTTCCTTTTTTATGGCATATCCCGGCTTGCCGGACAGAATAATCACCTCATTCTCCAGTAAAAGCAATGACGGAGAATCCGGTGCAGTATAAGTGTTCTCATAAATTTCGTTTATAATTCCATCCAGAATTTGTTCATTGATGTAAACATCAGTTTCAAGGTAAACATGATTTTCCCTGAGTTTATATATGTCAATAAGCCTTTTTATGAAATTTCCCTGTCTTCCTATACTGTAAACCTTGTTTAAAATCAGCTCCTTGTCAACGTGGGCGCCCAGTTCATCAAAACGAACAGTTACAGGATAGTTTTTATGGTAAATTGAAAGCTGAAGCGACGACATATCAACATTATATTTCTTACTGATATATTGCGAAAGCTCAATTTTATCAAAGCCTTCGAGGCTGATTCCATCAAGGTAGACACCACTGTAAACCATGGGGTTGTTGAGTAAAACCCGTGAAAGATAAACAGTTGCAATAAGAAGAATAATGACTACGATGATTCCTGATAACAGCAGTTTTTTTTGTTTGCTCATATTTTGAAAATTCCTTAAATGTAATTTGGTTTCTGGTTCCATGTTTCCTCCGGAGATAATTATGCTGATAGATTTATATTATTTTTATCGGCATTGCCGGCGTTTTTCTCGACATATTTGTAATGATGGATATATGAAATACGTATCTTTCCGCATAAGAACCGATGATGGATTCTGTCAGAGAGCCCTTAAGGACATTGTAATAAAAATGAAATATTGAGAAAAAGCGGCACAGAGACGAAAAAAGAGAAGCGAGGAATAGCAAGCTCCGGCCTGCCAGGTGCCTTTCTTATGCAAAAAACACCACATTGATAAAATCCGGGCAACACTCTATAATTAATAAGCAGGCAACTTAGCGGGGACGGTATTTTTTAATAAATTATGGAAAAGAAGCTGCCGATAATATATATGATGGTTATGCAGGTAAATACGATAGATATATAGGTAAATATAATATAGTTATACAGGTGAAACGGTAATTTATTCAGGAAAGTATTGTGAGTTTCTATGATGCTGAAAAAGAAATTAAAATTTGACATTGCTACCTTGAAAAAGAATGATATAACCATATTAACACTGGATGAACGCTGGAACAGGCTTTTTAAAATTATTCCAATAACCGGTAAGATAAAAAAATACCAGGATAACCTGAACAAATTAATAGGCAAAGAAGCTGCATTGTTTCAGGAACAGCAAAGTATTGAGCCTGAAAAGAAAAAGCATATGAAAAACATTATAGCTTTAACCCAGGAGGCGTTTGAAAAGAATAATGAGCAGGCAAAACGCTCGCTTACTGCTTCAAAGCTTCGTATTGAGCAGTTGAACAAAAGGGCGGAAGAGCTGGAAGACGAACTTCTTCAAATGGGGAGTAAAATAAGGGAATCCAATTTTAAACTTCTTGAGGAAACTGTAAAGTATGTATACAATGTTATGTCGAAGTCCAGGGCAAGGAAAGCAAAGCTTGAATCAGAACTGAAACTTTTAAGAAAGAGACTTAAGGAACTGCAGATTCAAAGGCAGAACCTTACTACGGACTGGACAGAGGTTTATGCTTTTTTTCATGATTTGTTGGGCTCGGAGGAATTAACCAGGCTGGATATGCAATTCCTTAATGAAGAGGTGGAAACAGATGAAACTGGCAACTCCGAATGAAATGAAAATACTTGATCAATTGGCAATTGATATATATAAGATACCCGGTATTCTTTTAATGGAAAACGCGGCATTAAACATTGTTTCAAAGGCCATGGAAATGCTGGCGGCCGCTCCTTGCGGAGGCAAAACGGTCGTAGTCGCGGGGAAAGGAAACAATGGAGGGGATGCCTATGCCACAGCAAGGCATCTTATTCAAAAAGGGTACCGGGTGGTTGTAATATCATTGGTTGAAAGAAGCAGGATAACAGGAGATGCGGAAAAGTTTCTTAAGATTCTCGAAAGCATAGGCGCATCCGTTATATATGCAGCCGATGAGGCGGATATACCGAAAATAAAAAATTTGCTTTACAATTCGGCATTGATTATTGACGGTATATTCGGAACCGGTTTTTATGGCAGTGTGACAGGAATTTTTAAGTCTGTAATTGAACATATCAACAAAAGCAGGGCTAAGGTATTATCCATAGACATTCCGTCCGGGGTAAACGGAGAAACCGGACAGACAGGCGGAATAGCGGTAAAAGCGGATGAAACGGTGACCTTTACCTTGCCAAAGCCGGGTCTTTTTCAGTACCCCGGAAGAATCCATGCAGGTAATGTAACTGTCGCGGACATTGGTATTCCTGTTGCTGCAATAAAGCAGCTGAAACCTGATGCCGAACTTGTTGACAAGGCATTTTTTTCAGAACATATACCTGAAAGGATTGCAGACGGCCATAAAAACACCTTTGGCAGAATACTTGCAATAACAGGTTCAAAAGGCATGACCGGAGCTGGTATTCTTACCGCAAAAGCCGCTTTTAAAACCGGAAGCGGTATGGTCTTTCTTGCTGTGCCGGATTCCCTGTCATCAATTTACGGTATGGCGATTCCTGAAGCCATTACAATTCCTCTTAAAGATACGGATGGATTTATAACCGGCGAAAATCTGAATGTTTTGCTGGAAAAATCAGAATTGATGGATACCATAGTAATCGGGCCGGGGTTAAGTTCCAATAAACAGGCTATATTATGGGTGAAAACTTTTGTTACAAACTGCAAAAAGCCGATGGTAATTGATGCGGACGCCCTTAATATAATGGCGGAAGAACCGGACCTGTTAAAAACGCGAAGCGCGGCGACGGTGATAACTCCACATCCCGGCGAGTTTGCCCGTTTAACCGGTCTTTCAGCCGATGAAATAAGGGCAGACCGTATTGGATTGGCACTGGAATTCAGCCGCAGATGGAATGTGACAGTAGTTTTGAAAGGTGCCGGAACAGTGTCAGCAACTCCCACAGGGGAATATTATATAAACTCCACCGGAAATCCTGTGCTTTCAGTGGCAGGCTCAGGGGATGTACTTGCCGGAATAATAGGTTCACTGATGGGACAAGGCGTTAAACATGATATTGCTTCTGCATTAGGCGTTTATATTCATGGCATGTGTGGTGATATTCTTGCCGCAGGATGCAACAGACAGGCAGGATTTACCGCTGGAGAAATCTGTGATAAAATCCCTTTCGCCATGGGAGGAACAAATGGGAGGCATTTTCATGAGTATAAAGCTTAACAGGGCCTGGGCTGAAATTAATCTTGACAATATCGCTGCAAACGTCCGGCAGGTAGTAAAAAAAGTCTGGAAAATGACAGAGGTAATGGCAGTAGTTAAAGCTGACGCATACGGTCACGGTGTTATGGAAACCGTGCCCACATTGCTTGAGAACGGAGCATCCCGTCTTGCCGTATCAATGCTTGATGAAGCCATCCAATTAAGGGAAATAGGGGTAACGGTGCCTGTTTTGGTGCTTAATTATACTGATCCCGTACGGGCTGAAGAGATAATAAAATATAATATTACACAGACAGTATTCAGCCATGATCTTGCGCAGGCTTTGTCGAAAGCTGCGGTAAAGCTGGGCAAACAGGCAAAAATTCATATTAAGATTGACACGGGAATGTCCAGGGTGGGTTTCCAGCCAGGTTATAAGGCAATTAAGGATGTTGTAGAAATCAATAACCTGCCCGGAATAGTCATCGAGGGTCTTTTCACCCATTTTGCGTCTGCCGACGAGGTGGATCAGAGCTATACAAAACTTCAATATGAGCGCTTTGAAAGTATCATAAATGAGCTGAACAGAATAGGTATACTGATACCTGTTAAACATATTGCAAACAGTGCCGCAATAATTCAATATCCCAATTTATGTCTTGATATGGTACGCCCGGGTATTATATTATTCGGCCTTTATCCTTCAAAGTATGTGGACAGAAGCCTTATAGACTTAAAGCCCGCTATGCAGCTTAAGGCGGAGGTCATTCTTGTCAAGGAACTGGATGCCGGCGTTCCAATCAGCTATGGACGCATTTATGAAACAAAAAGTAAAAGTAAGATTGCCACATTGCCCGTAGGTTATGCCGATGGCTACTCCAGGCTTCTGTCTAATTACGGAAGAGTTTTAATTCACGGGAAATACGCGCCGATTGTCGGACGGATCTGCATGGATCAGTGCATGGTGGACGTTACGGATATTCCGGATGTAAAAACGGGAGACGAGGCGGTATTTATAGGCAGGCAGGGAAATAATGAGATTACGGCTGATGAGGTTGCTGACCTTGCGGGAACTATAAACTATGAAGTGGTGTGTCTTGTCGGGAAACGCATTCCCCGGGTCTACATCAAAGACGGTAAGGTTTTTAACATAGTTAATTATTTAATTTAAAGAAACAAAAGCAATGTATTATTTAAATAAAAACATGCCATACTTATGGATAAGATAAAAAAAGACAGATGGGCCCGGTTGTAACTGACTTTTAATTTGACGGGGTTAAAATTTGAAAATATAATATGGTTATCACATGGAAAGTCACGTGTTAAAATTTAATTTCTGAACGAAATTTCTTTGTATCAGACACAGGGAGGATACGGGGAATATGTATTAAAGCTATGTACAGCTGATTGTCTTTTCATGTATAATTCAATACTTGTGGGGTCAAATCCAGCATGAGGAGTGATGTATGTGGAAATCAGAAGAGGAGATATCTTCTATGCGGATTTGAGTCCGGTAATAGGTTCGGAACAGGGAGGAATAAGGCCTGTTTTGGTAATTCAGAATGATGTGGGTAACAAATACAGTCCTACGATTATAATTTCAGCCATAACTTCAAAGCTCGGCAAAGCTAAATTACCCACCCACATCGAGATTCCAGGTGAGTTGTACGGATTAAACAAGGATTCAGTTATTTTGCTTGAACAGGTCAGAACAATTGATAAAAGAAGATTACGGGAAAAAGCCGGACATCTGGACAGAGCGCTTATGTCAAAAGTCGATGAAGCGCTAAGCACAAGTTTTGGGCTTGTAAACAGGTATGTGCAATAAAGATACATAGCGAAGCAACAAAAGATGTACTCATGGGGGTCTTAAAATTATGAAAAAAACAGGACGGGTTTTATTTGTTGTGCTTTTATTTATGGCAGTGGTTACCGCGTTTACGGCAGCACAGGCTACAACATCGGCACAGCCCGGCAGTGAGTTTGATCCGCTGGTGACAAAAAGCTATGTTGATGAACAAATACGGCTTCTCACGCAAAAAATTGGAGCAGGCTCTCAGTCAATCAACTCCTCCGGGGGGACAAGCACAGGAACCGTTGATGAACAGGTTTTGAACAATATAAGAACCGATATCAGGGATCTTATTAATCTGACCATTGACGCTTTCACAAGGATTGACAGCCTTGAAAGGCAAAACCTTGAGCTGATTCGCAGAATAGAGGAGCTGGAGAGGGGTTTTGTCGTGGTTGAAGCGACAAAGGGTCAGAAAGTAATTTTAGGGGCAGGTTCAGAAATTTTGGTAAGAAGCGGTGAAGCGACGGCCCTGTCCGGAGAATTGGGCGGCCTGGCGGATGTTACGGCCGCAAAGGATCTGACTACCGGTATGAAGATAACAAACCAGCATCTGTTATTGTCCTCGAGAGCGGACGGAAGAGGCATACTTGTTTTGTCGGACAAAGTATATATGCTTATACGGGGAAGTTTCACAGTGGAATAATATTAATATGGGTCTATGGTTTGTGATATGTTTTTTGTGGAATCGCAGCATCAGCAAAGCGGATTTGCAATGTTTTGCAGCTGATTCATAAAGTTATGGCCTGATTTTTGTGTAAGTGTGATATGATATGAAAAACGATAATATTTTCCGCAATATAATTATAGTGCTTATGTTCTTTTTAACCTTTTGGTTTGGAATCCGCCCCATTATTACAGGGGAGGAGTTTCAAAGGAGGGTTAAAAAAGCGGAGGGGCCAAAGGGAATAAACCAATTCAGCCTTGTTGTTTTTGGCACGGAACCCGAGGGTATTGCCGCGGCACTGGCCGGCGCGAGACTTGGTCTTAAAACCCTGCTTGTCACTGAAGACAGCGACCCCGGCAGTTATATCAGGTCCGGTCTGGTTACATATACATCTCCGGATTACGCAGTGGTGCAGGGTGTGAAAAAGAAGCTGAACAATGGTATATATGCTGAGCTCTTTGGCGAGACCGGCGGGAATTTCACTGTTTCAGATTATATTTCGTCAGTAAAACAAATCATGGAGAAAGAACCGCAATTGACAGTTTTATATGACGCAGGTTTTCTGTCGGCACATATTGAAAGAAACACGGTAAAAGGCGTAAACATCTATCACAATGGTGAAAAGCGTCTTATTGAAGCACCGGTGTTTATTGATGCCACAGAGAACGGGGATGTTCTATCCCTGTGCAATGTGCCTTTCTTTACAGGATCTGCTGACATAAGTGTTCCTGATTGTTATATGCCGGTTGAATTTAACTTTATAATTTCCAATGTTAAGTGGCAGGACATGGAAAGCATCCGTAAACTGGACAAAAACAAGGATGATTTTCAGTCTGTTCTTAAACAATATGAAAGATACAGCCCCAAAACCAAAATCTCAAACCTGAGTTTTATCGGACAGCCTGGCGACGATATGGTCATCAGCGGTATACGAATGCGCCAGGTTAATGTTGATGATCCTGAAAAAATGCGGGAGGACTTTGAGAATGCATTGACAGAGTCAAAGCTTTTAACCGCTTATTTGAAATACGCCTTTGTTCCCTTTGAAAACTGTTCCTTTAAAACAGGGCCTGAAAGTTTCTACATACCTGAATACAGGCATTTCGAAGGCGTTTACAGGCTTACGGTTGAGGATATTCTTGAAAACAGGGATTTTCCTACAAAAGCAGTGTTGGCGTCAGGTCCGGTTGATGCTGAAAAGTTTGTAAGCCCGGAATTATCAGAGGAGTATACATATATTATTGGTAATCCCCGAATATATTCCATACCACTTGAATGTTTCATAGCCAAAAATTACTGTAATTTGCTGATGGTCGGGAAAAAGGCTTCGTTTTCCTCTCTGGCGGCCACAAGCGCGGGGAGGCTTCCAGTCAGCGTTTCAAGCGGCGAAGCCATAGGTGTAGCAGCAGCATATTGCTATCTTAATGACTTAACACCACTGCAGCTTTCAGAATCATCTGAAGACGTAATCGATGATTATCATAAACTGCTGAAAAGAAGCGGAGTTACACTTTTTGATTTTGATGAACCCAACCCAAACAGTGATCACTGGGCATGGCCATCTGTTAAAGTGCTGGCCGGGTACGGTTTACTGGCAGGGGGAGAGGATAACGATTATTTACTGGATATTGAGGCCAATCAAAGCACACTGCGAACACTTATTATTAATCTGATTGTTAAAGCGGTGCCGGAAAAATATACACTTGATCTGGATTCAAGATTAAAAAGCTATGACACGGATGAATTATTAACCGGAGAAAAAGCATTTGAGATTCTTCTGAAAACCCTGGACATACAATTCAGACAGGGAAATGCCTATAACACTGCAAGGGAATATGGGCTTGTTTCAAAGAATGTGCTGGACAGAATGAAACCGGAACAAGGAGTAACACTGGATTATGTCTATGATCTTACGGTTAACCTGATTGATTATTTAAAATAATAAGGATAAATTTCTGTTTACATGTTTTTGCTTTGCAAAAAATGCATAAAACTAATCCTTTGTTTTAGGCTGCCGTACAGGTTGAAAACTGTATCTTTTGGCAAGCAATCATATAATACCGTCTTTCAGGTAATCCGCAATAAGCAAATCTACAAATTTACCGTAGCTTTTCATTCCTTCAGGCTGATTGTTGCTTTTCAGGTATATTTCATTAACCTTGTCCGCCACGTCCGACGCAGCTTTGTTCTCATACTTTTCCCAAAAAAGACTTATCTGGTGCTGATCTGACTTAATATCGTCGCTTATTAGCTGTGAAAGCTCCCTGTGTAAATCAGGTGACTGCTGATATAAGGAATTTCCCACAAAAGTCAGGGCAGAAAGATAGCCTGAATATTTAAACAAAACATCAGGGTGATTAATGCAGGCTAAAAACCCCGCATAATTGGCCTCATCCTCCAAAGTTATACCCATTTGGTGAGCGATTTCATGGCAGGCTGTGTGAGGAAGTGTTACAAGAGGAGGTTCCACATTAATATTAGGCTCGCCGGTAAAAAAACTGTATACTCCGCCGTAGCCTGAAATGGTTTGTATCCTTGAGAATATCAGACCTTTAACCCTTATCCGGTTGCCATGAAATATCGGATACTCCGGGGCGAGCTGACTGTACCCCATCCAGGCGCTGGTAAGAACGGTTTTTGTTTTAAAAGGATGAGATACGGTGTCCTGGGTTTCTGAAAGCAGTGCCCTGGTTTCATTGGCGCTTTTTATCAGAGCTTTGTATGTATCTGCAAGATCTTCTATTGATGTTTCCTTAACTGTCAGTCCGAGTTGATCCTTCAGTGGAACCCGATAGTTGTTCAGGCTCCACAGGAATTGAAACAGAAATAACCCTGCGGAAACAAACAAATAAACATGAATTAAGAAACGGATTCCCTCTGTTTTGAAGTTTCGTTGTGATATGGAACGGAATAGCCTGACAATTCTGTACAAACCATAAACCACTAATAGCATAATAAGAATTTCATAAAGAGAAAAAGGAAATAAATTTGAAAAACTTGTTTGAATACGGGAAGTGAAAGGATAAATGCCTCTTGAAAAATATCTTTCTACAAGTTCAGGATTTTTGGCTGCTATAATTTTTGCAAGCTGTGACAGTAAAAGCAAAACTGAAGATATTACAAAAAGCCTGAGCCCGTTAAAATTTTTCTGTCTTTTTATCCTTGTCGATTCTATTTGTATTCTCATATCAAGCATCCTCACTATATTCCGTATTCATACAACAAATAAAAAACTTCCGGCGATTTGAACATTAAAGTTATTTAACTGCGCCTGGTAAAGCGCTTTTTTAAAGTTAAAAGCATAAACCGCGGAAGATCAAGCATTCTTTTAATACGTTCAGGCTGGCGGATAAGCCTGTGCAGCCATTCAAAGCCTGCTTTTCTGATGAATTCAGGCGTCAGGGCAACTTTCCCCGCAAATACGTCAATGCTGCCGCCTACACCTATACATACTTTGCATTGTAAGCGGTACATATTGTTAAAGATCCAAAACTCCTGTTTCGGGGCACCAAGCCCGACCAGCAATATGTCCGGGTTTGCCTTGTTTATTTCTTCAATAAGGCTGTTTTCCTCCTCAGGCTTAAAAAACCCGTGGGCATAGCCTTTAAT
>JAAYGP010000174.1 GCA_012727625.1 Clostridiaceae bacterium | reverse complement strand
GGAATAAAAACAGGATATACAGGAGGAGCCGGAAGATGTCTTGTTTTCTCCGCAGTAAATGCTGAGGGATTGGAACTTCTGGGCGTAATCCTTGGTACGGAATCTTATGATATCCTGTTCAGGGAATCCAAAGAGCTTCTTGAGTATGGATTTAAAAATTATAAAGTCCAGACCCTTGCTTCCTCCGGTGAGTTTTACGGTCGATATGATGTGGCGGATTCACTGGATAATATACCTGTTGATGTCCAGACTCTTGGGCATGTATCCCATCTTCTTCCGACAAGCAAGGAAAAGCTGGATGCCGAGGTTACAGTTAAAGAGGTTTTAAACACACCCTTTATCGCTCCGATTGAAAAAGGTCAGGTATTAGGATATAAAACCTGGTATTACAAAGGCAAAGAAATCGGCAGTGTTCAGCTTGTAGCAATGAACGATATTGAAAAGACCATACAGGCTAAAATACGCGACAAATTTCACGAACTGGTCGAAAACAATACAATAAGAAATATTTTTATTTTAACCGGAGTAATCATATTTTGTTTAATTGTATTAAGAATAGTATTTAAAACCGCATCCCGGAGAAAGAACAGATACAGACGAAGATACAGGCTTTAATGTATTTTACAGGCTTAGCGCCGTTCTTTCGCAGTATTATTGTCAGGTATCTTTTATCGATGAAGCCTGATTGCCGGGATGAATACCTGCGTCAGAGGTTATCACGAGTTGTTCCCTGCTCCTGGGAATGATTCCGCAAAACATATGCATAGGGTATATCAAGCCTTTCACAAAAGCAATATTGCGGTAGCATTTTATCCTGCAGCCGGGAAAAAGGATATCTGTAAGGACTTGCTTTACAGCTGAATGGATAGGCAGTTATCTTACTGTTATGGCACCTGTTTTATGTTTTGTTATAAAACCAAAGGGCTCCTCCTATTTATTCAGGGGAGCCCGATTTACACATATGAAATCATATTTATCACAAAGCTTAACCTTTAAGTGAGCCAATCATTACACCTTTCACAAAATACTTCTGCAGCCATGGATATACTGCGATAATCGGCGCAGTTGCCACAAATATGGTTGCATACTTCACCGAATCCTCAGGTATAATGTTACCGCCGGCTGAATAAAGTATAGCGTTATCTTCCATCTGGCTTCTCATTACTATCTGTCTCAGAATAATTTGAAGCGGGAATTTATTCTGTGACTTTAAATAAATAAGAGGGGTGAAAAAAGCATTCCACTGTCCTACCGCGTAGAACAACCCCATTGTTGCCAGTATTGCCGTGGATGTTGGTAATACCAAATACCACAAGACTCCAACATCATTTAAACCGTCAATTCTTCCGGACTCTTCAATCTCCGCCGGGAATTGAGAGAAAAACGTCCTCATTATTATAACATTTGACGTTCCGATACATGAAGGAACAATTACTGCCCATATGTTATCATACAAACCCAATACATTAACAACAGTCAGATATGATGGAATCATACCTCCGCTGAAGAACATTGTCGCAATCATCATTGAATTTATAACATTGTAAAAAGGAAGCCTGTTCTTTTTGCTTAAAGCGTACCCTGCTATTGTTGTTAAAAACAAAGAAAGTGCAGTTCCAGCTACTGTATAAATTATTGTGTTTTTATAAGCAAGTAAGATCCGATCGTCTCTGAGCACGATTTTATATACATCAAACTGTAATCCCTTTGGATAAAATGTAATGTCATTTTTCACCACATGATGATTACTTGACAGGGATACGCTGATCATATACAAAAACGGATATAAAATTGAGACAATGATAAGCAATAAAAACACGGTTCTAAGAACATCCCAAACTGTAATTTTTTTTGAAGTTACCATATCCAGACCTCCTTTCTACCACAAGCTTGTTTCACTTATTTTTCTTGATATTCCGTTAAAAATAAACAAGAAACATAAGTTAACCACAGAAGTAAGCAGTCCTATTGCTGTACCGTAACTGTAATTTCCACCGGAAATTCCGGTTCGGTATACGAAAGTTTCCAGCACATCTGACGTCTCATGGTTAGCGTCGTTCTGCAGGAGGAAAGCTTTTTCAAAACCAACCCCAAGCACATGGGACAGCCTAAGCAGCAGCATAATTACTATTGTTGGTATAATCGACGGAATAGTAATGTATTTTAACTGCTGGAACTTGCTTGCCCCGTCAATGGTCGCAGACTCATACAGTGTTGGATCGATGTTTGAAAGAGCTGCAAGGTATATAATGGCTCCCCATCCTGTACTCTGCCAGATACCTGAAGAAATATATATTGTTCTGAAGTATCTGGCCTGAGCAAATAAGTCGCTCTTTTCACCGCCCATAGCCACAATTACCTTTTGGACCGGGCCGGTATTTGGAGACAGGAACATATAAAACAAACCTACAACGACAACCGTCGATAAAAAGTGAGGCATATAACTTACAGTCTGAACCAGTTTTTTAAACCTCAGGTTTTTCACTTCATTCAATACCAGTGCAAATATTATCGGAGCAGGAAAACTCCAAAGAATAGAATAAAGCGAAAGCAACAGTGTATTCCTTACGCAGCGCCACCAAAACGGGCTTTTGAAGAAAATCTGATAGTGCTGCAAACCAACCCATGGGCTTCCATAAAATCCTTTAAACGGGCTATATCTTTGAAAACTAATTAACACGCCCCACATAGGAATATACTTAAACAATATATAATAAATAAAAGCAGGTAAAACCATCAACAAAAGATATTTTCCATCCTTTAGTTTAAGCAGCAAATTATTTCTTTCTATCTTTCGCCCGGGTATTACCATGCCATGACCCGACTTTTTTGCCATGCTTGCTTTCATAAAATTAACCCTTTCCGCTGGATATTTAGTTTTTTCGATAGCAGGCAGGATGCTTAAAAGCATCCTGCTTTGCCATCAAAATGTAAGCTTTCGAATATCATTCCCAAACAAACTCGGGTTTTTTTCCGCTGCGTAGGTTTTACGTAGCTGTGTAAAAACAGTAATTATGTCTTCCTGTGCAGCCATCGGCCACAAACTGCTGTCGATATATCAAGTCACTTTTATTTAAGAGTACGTGCATATGCTTGTTCGTAAACCTCAAGCATTTGTTCAAGACCCATGTGGTATATTTCCTGAACAAAGTTATCCCATTCAGACATTGGTCTTTCGCCCAGGAAGAATTTCGAAAGCTGGTCGTTAACGAAAGAATCAATGTTAACTTCAATTTCCTGTTTCACAAGCACTTCTTCCTCATTCAGGGACAGCCATTCATATGGGTTGAATTGAGGTTCAAGCCAATTAATAATGCGGTGTGCGTTTTCATTGCTTTCATCTGTGTACAGGGCTTCGTTTGATTCAACGTCAACCAGCTGGTACAAGCCATAGGTTCCTACACCATAGAGGTTACGTGCAGGTGTATTCTGTTCGTCAAGAATAAACTGCTTCCTGCCGTCAACAACCTTATATGTTTCGCCTTCTTTACCCCAGCTTATAATTTCTTTTCCTTCATCACTGTAGAACCAGTCAACATATTTGAATGCATTTGCGATTCTATCCTTTTTACCTGTATTGCAAACCACGTATCCTGTGTATTCAGAGTTTGATTTAGGCATAAGCCTTGTTGCGTTAGGTGTCAGACCTTTTGGAGGTTCTAACGCAGTCAATGTAAAATTGGGATTGTCAACTCTTGCTGCTGACTGGAACATGTCTATTCTTATCAGGTAATCATTGAAAATGAATCCCTGGTTATTTGCAACAAGAGTTCTCCAGTCATTGGTAACCATTGTCATCAAGTTTACAGGCAGCAATCCTTCATCGTAGAATTTCTTATACATTGTGAACAATTCTCTAAATTCCGGTTCAATTATACCGTATGACCATTTGTTGTTTACAAAGTCATAATAGAATTTATTCTGCATATAAGGCTTCCACTGAGGTCCAAAAGTGCTCAGCTTATTCATGGCTTCACGGTTACAAATAGGATAGGAATCCGGATACAGTTCTTTAAGCTTTTTACCTACCGCATAAAGCTCATTCCAATCCTGAGGAACTTCCAGTTTATGCTCTTCAAAAATATCCTTTCTGTAAAGCCAGGTTCTTATGTTGTTAACAGTGTGCAGACCGTAGGTCGGGAAGTGATAAACATTTCCATCGCCTGAAACACGACTTCTGATATACGCTTCACTTTCAGGTGTTGTATCCATCCATTTCTTGAAGTTTGGAAGCTTGTCAAGATTATCCATTATGGAAACAAATGCTCCGTCAAGTGCATATCTGTCAACAGTAGTCTTGTTGGGAGCGTGTAATACGTCCGGAAGCTGATCTCTTGAAGCCATCAAAAGGCTGATCTTTGTATCCCAGCTGTCCATAATAGGTTCAATTATGACATTGCCTCCCAATGCTTCCTTAACATACTGCCAAATTTTCCAGTTTTCATCGTAAGGATAGGAAGCGTGTGAACCTACGATTATTCTAAGCTCAACGTCATCACTAAATATTTTGCCTGATGGTTGTACTGCCTGGCTTTCGGAGGTGCCAGCAGTTGGTGCCTGTGTTCCGGATGTTGTCTGTGTGGTTCCGGTACCAATTGGCTGACATGCCACAAGTGATAATACCATAATCAAAACCACGACGACAGCAAACATTCTTTTCATCACAAAATTTCCCCCTTTCATTTCTTATGGCTACCATTCATAACAATATTATGATATGGTTACCGGTAACAAACAAAATAAAGCATGCAGGCAGCCTTGCCTGACTTGCTTTCGGGTATAAAGCATCATCAAAAATATTTACTCATACCCGTATCATTTTTTTAACAGTACTGTCAATCTAATTTTAATATTAAGGTCATTGACCTTGCAATAATGTAAGCAAACTATCGAAAGTATTGAAACAGTTTGTAAAATTACGCAACATCCGTTCAGGTTTACGTAACACAGCCATCAAAAAAATTGCAACAGCACATAAATATTTGCAACTGAATATAAAACTTTGTTTACTCACTTCCGACAGGCACCATGAGTTCCGGACTTTGAGGAAGCAAAAAAAGCAATATAAAAAAGCTTGTGTTTTGTTGCGACAAGCTTTTTTAATGCCAGACCCAATATTCAAACCTTATTTATACTGATGATTTCCCAAATAGATACTTATTTTGTTAAATTAATGGTATAATTACATAAAATACAATTATCAGCACTTTCCTTTTATACATCATGCTTTGGAGAATACCGGAGACTTTTTACTTTTCACCGTTTATGACAAAGTTTCGTATTTCTTTCAGAGTCATACCACTAAGACCCATTGTCTCAACAGTTCGCCCGACAGAACGATAATCAACCTGATGGAGTATTGAACCCAACAGGATTATGGAATCTATTGTCGGGGTCGGTACATTTACCAATCTGCCCAGGGATGAAATTGGTACAAGGCTCATGGGAATATCTTCTGTAATGTAACGGCTCATAATTGTTTTGGGGGCCTTTATTCCATCGTAACCCCTGTTATTTCTCATTGCTTCATATAAGGTTCTTCCAACGGAATCATACGCAATGTAAAGCCACTCTCTTGCTGTCATAGCCCGGAATCCCAATGATTCTGCCACACTGACCCTTTCCTTGTCCATGCTTTCCAGAATTAAGCTGACGGAAGGGGTTACACCGTCGGTATAATAATCAAAATCACCGTTTGTGCTTTCAATTCTTGCAGCATTCAATACGGTTAAGGCAGGGTGAAAAATGGAACCGATATTATCAAGACTTGTTTTAATAACATTGTCACCCGGTATGAACTGTGAAAATGCATTGCGCAGAATTTTAACAACTTCAGGCGTCTTGTGGGCCGGTATTGCTGCCACCGGAACGCTGTTCTTTATGCGAAAAATATGTGTTTGAGCCGGATTAATTGATCTGCACGCATAAATCAAGGTTTGCGCTTCACAAACCACTACATCAGCCTTGCATCCCCTGTCTCGTATAACATTTAAAAACTCCAGGGCGCCTCCTGTTCTCCCGGGATTTAGAACAAT
>JAAYGP010000173.1 GCA_012727625.1 Clostridiaceae bacterium | reverse complement strand
GTTGTAACTGTACAGGTTGTCATTTGGAAAACAAATGCGGAAAAAGTGACAATTTGTCATAGCATTTTGTTTTGTGCTTTTTGCTAAATAGCCGGCTTGCTATTCCTCGCTTCTCTTTATACATCTCTAAGCTTCATTCCGCTAAAGTTTCCTTCTGTTGGACAATATCTTTTAACAGAACCTGTGAACATTAACCGCCATTGCTCAATATCCGGGGCGGCTTTGGCAGAACATGAATCAGGTCAGGGTGTGAACAGTAACAAACATTTATGAACGGTTTGTAAAAAATATAGTTTTAGTAGATATCTGTTTAATTTCCGTATATAATGTATATGTTGCATTTTTCATAAAGGCTTATTTTGAAACGAAACACAGTGTAAGCTGTGTGCAAAATTTAAACTCGTTTAGGAGGAGATTGTTTGGAAAAGAAAGCTAAGAAAAAAATGCCTACTGACATTAAAATTTTTACTGTGGTTTGCATTATAATTGCGATTATTATTATCGCTGCTATTGTATATATTGTTAAACCCACAGATGTTGCGATTGTCGGAGATAACAAAATAACCAGTGAAAAATTCAGTTATTATTTTTCGCGCAATGTTCAAAATATAATGATGCAATTTGGTTATACGGATGCTAACACGTTCCTGAACATGACCTATGGTACTTCAACAATGGGTGATGTCATAAAGCAGCAAACATTGACACAGGCCGTACAAATTGAGGTTTTACTGCAGGAGGCAAAAAAGGAAGGCTTTCAGCCGGATAAGGAAAAACTGGATGAATTATGGGGCGATATGGAGAAAAATATAACCGAGAGTGCAAGCGTATATGGAAGAAGTGTTAATGATTTTTGCAAGGAAGCTTTCGGAACAAGCTTTAACAAGGTTAAACAATTCAATTATGACCTGTATAAAGCTCAAATGTATATGGAGGAAAAGATTAAGGCGATAACCGTAGATGACACGGAACTGGCATCCTATTACGAAGAGAACAAGGAGGCTTTTGATTACAGCGTTGTAAGTCATATACTCATAAAATGCGAGGAAGACGCCGAAAATTCCGAGGTTGAAGCAAAAGAGAAGATTGCTGATGATATACTTGACAGGGTAAACGCCGGGGAGGATTTTGCAGCTCTTGCCAGGGAATTCAGTGAAGATCCGGGCTCAAAAGATTCAGGAGGAACATATAGAGTATGGAAAAACGGTCAGTTTGTACCTGAGTTTGAAAATTGGGCCTTTTCCCATGAGGTAGGGGAGACCGGAATAATAAGAACAGCACATGGTTTCCATGTGATGAAAATGGATGAAATTATTAACACCCTTGATGCTCAGAAAGATGATATAAAATATGCCTATCAATCCCAGGAATTTCAGAAAATCCTTGATGAAAAGCTCAACAGCGAGGAATACAAATTTGAGATAAAAGACGGGTTTTACGAATTTTAGTTAATATAACAGCAGAAAGAGGTTTAAATACGATTCTTCCTGTTTTATTATATTTATAGGAGCTTTTAATCTCATAGTTAATGCTCAGACTATCAAAGTGAATGTGAAACTGCAGATATAAAACAGAATTTTCGGAGGCTGTGCAAAAGTTGTTTTTTCAACGGGGGCATAGTAAGGCGTGTAAGATGATTATTTTACGTTATTGAAAAACAAACGACTTAAGTGGTATCTAAATTTTAAACACTATGTAAGGAGGAGAATGATGTGGGTCTTCGTGTGCGAAAGAGTATACAAATATGCAAAGGTGTCAGGCTGAACCTGGGGTCTACCGGCGCAAGTTTTAGCTTTGGCACAAAAGGTTTAAGGCATACCATTCATACAAGCGGCAGGAGAACTACATCCATAGGTATTCCCGGAACAGGGATTTCTTACGTTAAAACCCATGGGAGTAAGGGGAGAAAAAGTGCCGGACAAAATGTCAGGGTTCTTAACCAGCCGGTCATACCGGGCACGGAGCAAAAAAAAGTTGATGAGTACAATGAACTTATTGAAACCATTAAGGGAATTCATAAAAACTGTGACGAAAGCATCGACTGGCAATACATAAAGGAACAAAAAGAGCCTGTCTGGGAAGGCGGTATCGGGCCAAAACAGGCAAAAGCAATTGAAGAACTTAAAAATTATAAGCCGGGATTTTTTGAAAAGCTTAAATCAGGAAACAAAAAGCGTGAACTTGAAAAAGCCGTGGAGATTGCCGCCAAGGAAGACGCCGAGGATTTGGAAAACCTGAAAACTCTTCATATTCTTGCCGAACGTGTACTTAATGGGGATATAGACGCCTACCTGAACGTAATTTATGAAATGAATCCGTTGGACGATCTTGTTGAATTCGGCAGTGATTTTGAATTTGGTACGGATAACCCGGATGTTATTGAAGTGGAATTTTCGGTAAAAACCGCGGATGTTGTTCCCACATATTCATTAAGGCTGACAAAAACAGGCAAGCTGTCAAGGAAAGAGCTTACCAAAACGGCATATTTCGGTCTTGTACAGGATTTTGTAAGCAGCTGCACCATAAGGATTGCCAGAGATATTATTGCGTTACTTCCCGTTAAGAATGTAGTGGTGCATGCGGTGGAAAAAAGGCTTAATACACAGACAGGACGAATGGAAGATACAGTTATTCTGTCTGTTGTGTTTGATCGGGATCTATTAAACCAATTAAATTTTGATTTAATAGATCCGTCCGATGCGTTGAAAAATTTCTGGCACAATATGAAATTTCAAAAAACCGCAGGGTTCATGCCGGTTGAGAAGATTGAAAACTATTAATACAATTAGCCGGATTGACTTTGGAAAAGTATGGTTATGATTCCAGATAAAAAGCTGCTTTTTATAACGGGGACAGCTGCTATGCGGTTAGCTAACCGCACGTATTACTAAAAGTGATTAATTTATGCTGTTGTTTTAAGGGAACAAGAGTTTCAGCAATGTTACATAAGTTTATAGAACCTGAGATTATCTCCAGCTCCTTATCAAGCTTATATCCTCGGTTTACATAATTTGCATAGCGGCTTTCAATTTCCCGTATTGTTCTTTCATTCTCAATATTGTACATGGAAGCTATTTCAGAGAAAGCAGGGTTTTTTGAAAGCTCATCCCGTATCTTTTTTGAAAACGGACAGAATTTATATAATATGGCACGCGCTTCTTTGTTCAATTTACGCATTCCCTGCCATTCATACCGCATCCATGCCTCATAATCAGAAGTGAAGATATTTTTAAGGTTATTGCGGTGCCTTTTTATCTGGCTTCTCACACGATCTTTCATATCAAGAGAGAGATTTTTGTTTTTTCTGTAGTTATCAATATAATCAGAATACACGGAAGTTAGAGTTTTATATGAAGGATCATTCCATCGGACACCCATTATTGATCTGCAGAGTTCCCACCTGAACTGCCCCACAAGCCTGATAAAAATCAGTTCCAGGTTATCAGAAGTCAGCATGGGGATTACAAACCTGCCGGGAGAAGCCTTGGAAGCTTCAGATAACTCCTGCCACATTAGAGCACGACTGCCCATTATGGGCATAAGAATTATATCCGGCAAAACCTGTTTCATTATTATTTCCTTTCTGAACACTTCGGTTTCACCGGAGTAAAAGACTTCACGATGAAAAGCCGAATAATCCTTGTCAAGGATCTTCTGCAAAACATGCCTTATTTCAGAAGGGGCTATTATTACTCCTTTTATATCCTCGGGGAACATATCCATACAGAGCACCGGAAAATATGTGCTGGATTGCCCGCTGCATAACCTGTGGCATGTACGGAAAAGATTCATAATTTCATGATGAAGTCTGTGTTCGCCTGTATCCACAGTATGTTTATTGGCAGGCATTCTGAAGCTGCTTTCTTTGAGCAGCTGTTCATATGTTATTCCCAGTTCATTAACAGATGGTGGTTTGTTTTTAAGTACTATCTGAGTAAGCCAGTTTTTTATGGAATAAACATTCCCTTGGACGGAGTATTTATTCAAAAAACAATAAAGATCATAAACCTGCTGTGGCAACAGCAGATCGCTGTCCACAAACCCGAAAGTAAGGAACATATCTAAAACTGTATCATGTGGTTCTTCCTTTATGTACCGTGTAAGCACGGACTCGTAAAGCTCAAAGAAAACAGATGTTACACTGCGTTTTGTTTCCACGGGAATTTGATCAATTTTTGGCTTATGTTCTTTGAAGTTCTCAATAAAATTCCTGAAAAAGATCTTTTTCTCCATCTCAATTCCGGAATATTCAAGAATCCTGTTTAAACTGCCGCCTAACTCCAGAGGGATACCACTGCTGTCGGATACAATTTTCTGTGGTTGACGGGAATATTCAGATCTGATACTGTTTATAAGTATGTTCAGTTTGCTCAGGTTAATATCAGGCTGTAATTCGTATTTTTCTTCGAATATATTAACCATACTGTTAAAACGTTCAACGATATTAAAAATAAAATCCAACACCATAGCCTGTTTGTTTCCGGAGTTTAAAATATCGGCATAAATTCTCAGCAGTTCAGTAATAACACCGTTATTTGTGTTGTTGAATATCAGACTTAGCAATTGACGCGCGAGAATTATTTCATTTTTAAAATATTTCTTGTACTGTGTCGCTGTTTTGGCTGCTTCAATACAGTGATACTCAACGAGGGAAATATTATCCCTGAGAAAGCGTTCCCGCAGCTCTTCGTTCATATCCAACAGCGCGTTTATATATTTACCTGCATGCAAATCATACCATTTTTGCTCCGGAGTTTCAGAAAAGTAATTAAGGCATGTATCAAACTGATCCAAAGGAAAGTCTGCCAACAGCAAATTATTATTTTTAAGCTGCTGATAATATTTCATGCCAACGGCTAAAAATTTAACCCCGGACATCCGATCCAGATTAAAAGACTCTTTAAGATACCAGTAAAAAGCAGTGATACATCGTATAAACTGTTCTGTTTCCTGATTTAATTCAATCAGCTCAAGAAGTGATAAATGCATGGACTGAGCAAATAAAAGACACTGGTATGCCAATTTAACGCTTGTGTCATCATCATTAATAAAGGGCGCGAATTGACGGAAATCCTCCATATGTAAAGTCATATGCTTTATAGTGCTGCAAAATTTCTGTAAATCCAACAGGAAACTTACATACATCGAAAGATGTGATTTTTACACATTGATTGCCGGTTATTTCGCCTGTTGAAACTCCAGGACCGGGGGAAAAGTATATATCGAGAATTCCACTGCCGGTAATGTTAATGCTTTCAATTATTTTTCCTTCAAAAAATGACTTATGAAAGCCATTTTCTATCCAGGATGTATAACTGTTATTCACAATTTACGTTCCTTTTTATTTTCGTATTATTCCTGCTACAGTTATATCGACTTTATTATATATTAATTATCAAAATTCAGCAAGAAAGCCTGAAACACTCTTTTTTTACCGGCTCTTGCAAATGAGGCTCCTTGCTTCGTTGCTTCACAATATCCATGGCAGCAGTGGAAACTGCCAAAATCGCAGGGACAAGAAATTACATTATAAACAAACCAAAGAGGCTGCCTTATCAGACAGCCCCATCTTTCCGGATTAATTGCCAGGTTGCTGTTTGCCGGAAATGGTGACTCCATCACATAACATCCATGGCAACACTGATTTACCGTCGCATATTGTTTCGGAAGAAATGCCTGTTATGTTATTCAAAACATCAATCAAATTACCGCTTATCATGGTTTCGCTAAGAGCATCGGTTATTCTCCCGTTTTCAACCAGGAAGCTGTTTTTGGCAACCCCTGAAAAATCACCATTAGTTCCGGGTACACCGCCTGAGAACCTGTTAATTACAATACCCCGGTCAATACCGGCAATAAGCTCGTTAAGACTGGTGTTGCCAGGCTTAACACAGTAATTCTGGCTTAGATTCAAAGCTCTTGGAAACCCTGTTTTCCTGGAGCCATAATTGGACAGTACAAAATTTCTTAACACACCGTCGGTTATGAGCTCCATGTTTCCGCTTTTATAGCCATCCCCTGTAAACCGCTCGCCGGCGACAATTCTGCCATCCAAAGGTATTGTGGACAAAGACAGGCTGCTTGAAGCCACCTGCTTGCCAAGTTTTGAAATCCAGGGGCTTGTACCGTCTATAATCGTAATATCCGACATGAAATTACCAACAGCCATCATTAGGACTGAATCAAGGCAGGCTGGTGTTATGAGAACTTTTCCTGTAAATTTTCCCGATAATGGTTTAGTGTTGATTTGTTTTTCACTTTCCTGAAACAGAGTGTTCATCATTCCAAAGTCAATAAGTTTTCTGTCGAGATCGGCAAAATCAAAGTCATAAGCCATGAAAGAAGATGTTTTTTCGTTTTCATGGGATGAAAACAATATCCCCAGGTTATATTTACCGGAAGTATTGCTGAATTCCACCCCGTTGGTGTTCATAAGGAGGGTTTCTGTTTTTGAATATGATGAAATAAGCTGTTCTATCATAACTTTCGGATAGTTCTTCCCTATATCATCCAAAAACTCCTGCAGTCTGTCAAAAAGCCTGTCCCTATCAGGGGTGAGAACGCCGGTTTGAAAGTCTTCGTTGTTTATCTTTTCAGAAATTGCTTCTGCCTCATCAGGCACTGAAGCTTTAGCAGCTTCAATGCATTCGGCAACAGCCCTGTCAACAGTATCCTTATCAAGGTTGTTAACGGTTATGGTACCCTTTCTGCCGTCCTTTAATGCTTTCAATGAAATTGAGCTGGTAAACAGGGTGCGCAGCAAACTGAATTTGCCTCCATCCACATTAAGCTCGTCGAGTTTCCCCGATGTGACAATGCATTGGGCATGATCCGCGCCTGCTTTTCTTAAAGCATCCAAAGCGTACGAAGCTATATCTTTATTGCTCTTCATTTTTTTCTCCTCCTTATCTACCGCCGATATTGACTTTGCATTTTACTGCAGGTCCACCCATCCCAACGGGTAAGGGCTGTTTCTTACCGCTCATGCCGGAACTGGCCCATATCATGT
>JAAYGP010000172.1 GCA_012727625.1 Clostridiaceae bacterium | reverse complement strand
CAAATTATATTCATATAGGATTCACGCCTTCACCTTGTTCAGATCTAGCGCGTCTTAATATGTATGAATATGTGTCCTCACCTGAAAAGGAAGTATCCGCAGAGGACAGGGTGTATATTACAGCTGTTATGAACTATGGGGCTGATGCCGCAAAAGATATAATCGCGGCATGGCAGTGCTTCAGTAAAGCATTTTCAGATTATTTCCCCTATACTGCAGGAGTGTGCCGGTATCCAGGTCACCTGCAAATGGCTCCGGCACAGCCATATTATATGGACCCGGATAAAGAGCCGCCAAGGAAACGTTCCCGCGGTCATGTAAAGGATCTCACATGGACAAAAGTGAGCTGCCTGATGATTGATACCGAAATATCCGATCCTGTATTGAAAAAGATTGTTGATAAATGGACGGATGCTGATGTATTAAGGTGTATGGAAGCCTTTAACAAGTGTTATCTGGATGGGATTGCCCATATGGAGAAAGCTTATTTGAAAGTACCACAAGGATTATCGCGTGAAAAATTTGAGCATGAGCTTAGAATAGCAAAGACCCATTATTTGCAGGTAAGCTCAATGATTAATTTCATTATTTTTATAAACCTTCGGGATGAGTATTTGAAGACAAAAAGCGATGCTGTGAAAAAAGCACTGATTACCGTTTGCCAGCGGGAACTTGAGTCTGCGGGGCAAGCATTACGTTTGTGCAGAGAGGATTCCCGAATTGGTTTTTCCTGTGAGGGAGCGGGTACAGTCCGGGGCGGTGTGTTTACCCCTGCCATAATAAAAGAGAAACTAAATGATTTGAAAAAGCTGATTGATGATTTGTATGAGGGAAAATACTGAAATATTAAAAATTGCACAAGTAAAAATATGAGTTACTACCAGCCTATTTGGCAGCAAACATATAATGAATTGCAGGGGGTTGAGTATTATGTCACCGGAATTAACAATAAACAAAAGCCGGTTAGAAACAAACAGCGTTGAAGATATTGAAATAAATATCAATATCGGCTCACCCGCACCAGAAGGCGCCAAATTATGGGTTATAACTGATATACGTCAGGACAACGGTCTGTTTCAATGCAGTATTCCGGACGCACCAAATTATATATCGGCTGAAACAAAGGATGGAAAAGTTTGCCGGGTTAAAATATATGAGCATATGCGAACTTTTGATCTGTACCCTGAGGTACCGGAATTTACAAACTTTTCGGAAATACAGCTTAAAGAAGGTGAACAGTTTTTCACAGTAAGAGTAAAATCGTGGGAAACCCCGAAGCACCCTATAGATAAGTTCGGGTTCTGGGTTCTGGCGGATATTGAAGGACAGTGGGAGGTTTTTACAAGCTTTTATAAATCATACCACATATTCATAAAGCCTTCGGATTTAAGCCGGGTGGAATATATTGACTTACTAAATTCACTCTCAGTTATACCGGTTAATATACAAGGGGAATATATGCCGGTAAATGTTGTTTTCCCGGACAGAAAAAAATATAAGAATGTCTATTGGGGAGAGCTTCACGGCATGGCATTTAACCAGCGTGAGTTTGACGATTTTTATAATTACGCAAAAAACATTACAAAGCTGGATTTTGCAAGTGCCGTAAGATTCAGTTATCTGAACTGTACCGGAGATGTGTGGGAACGTACAAAAGCTGCAGCCAGTAAACATACTGAGGACGGTAAATTCGTAGCTTTCGTAGGTGTTGAGTTTGGAACACCTCCTGATGACAGTCACAGGGTTGTGTATTTTCCAAATCCGGAGGAAGTACCGCCCATATACTGTGAAGCACGTCTGCCCGCATTGGATCCGCATTTTCTGAAAAGACAGCGTTCCGATACGGTTATATGCAAAGACCTGAAGGAATTTTACAGGGTTATTGATAAGTATAATGGACTTTTAAGCGGACACTTTCACACATGGCATTATGATCGTGAAGTCCTGTGTGAAATATGGCAGAAGCAGCTTGTTCCGGAAACAGAGGAACAAAGACTTTATGACTATATAAAGCAAGGTAAAAAAATGGGTATAGTCGGAGGAAGTGATACACATGATTCCATGCCGGGAAATCCATACCCAGAACCACACTGCCCTCGCCCTGCGGGACATGTTGGAGTTTGGGCTGACGAGCTGACATCAAAGGCTTTGTTTGAAGCTTTCAGGGCAAGGCGCGTTTTTGCCACCACAGGAACCAGAATGGTTGTGGGTTTTGAAAGTAATGGAAACCTAATGGGCAGCATACTGCCTGCCGGTGCAGAAAGAAAGTTCAGGATTAATCTTGCTGCAACAGCGAAAATAGATAAAGTGGAGCTTTTAAGAGACGGCCTGTGCATAAAAACCATGTATCCTGAAAGCGACACATTCGAATATGAAGTTGAAGATGAATCGAACAGTGAAAAAGCCTTTTATCATATCAAAATATGGCAGTGTGACGGACACAGGGCGTGGAGCTCGCCAATATGGTTTGAATAATAAACACAAACAATCAATGCTTTACCTAAAAAATAAATAATTCATTTGGAGGAATGTATGAAAAGCAAAGTAAGACTTTGTGCTGTTGCGGCACCGGCATATGAAAAAATATCCCTGATTCCTGAGGTGGATACCGTCGGAATGCTTAATCTGGTGGAAGAGGCATGTACCACAAAGCCTGACCTTATATTGCTTCCCCAATATTCTGCGGACAATATGGACACAGTTTTGAAACTGCGTGAATTGGCAAGGCAGAACAAGGTTTACATTGTGTATAACATGCAAAAAACAAAAGACAGCGAGACATGGAACGAAACAATTGTTATAGACAGGCAGGGCGAGGAGGTATTCAGCTATGTTAAAACTCACTGTATTGATGGCTATGATCCTGACATAAAGCCGGGTGACAGAATTGAAGTTGCAGAGCTTGATTTTGCGAAAGTTGCCCTTGCCGCAGGAAGCGATATATATTTCCCTGAGCTCTTCGAGATATATTCCGTTAAAGGGGCTGAAATACTATTATATTGCGCGGCTGTTGAGCCATTACGGGATGACACACAGGTTACAAGCCTTATAAAGGCCCGTTCTGTTGAGGATTATATGTTTACAGTTTCCGCCACATATGCGTCAACAGTAAAAAAATATATGACAAACTGTTATGAACATTTTTCAAAGACTGATAAGAATACAGAAGATGTTGATCTGACGCTGAACACATACGGAGTTGGAAGACATACGGGAAACGCCGCAGTGTATGGATTACGCGGGGAAATCATCGCGTCAACAGGCCGTGAAAAAGGATACGTGACCGCAGTTGTTGACCTTGATAAGAAACGAAACATAAAAGAATATATAAACGGTCCCTGCAGCATAGTTCGTCACCAGAATGAGCGTGGTGTATTCGATGAAATAGTTAAGGATTTTGAATATAAAAAAGAGCCCGGCAAACTGGACAATCCACGTATATCAATAGTTCACCTGTCCCATGGCAACACAATTCTCAGGGTTTTGGAAAACCCTCCGGGAGAGCTTGATTTGGAAAGTTATAAACCTGTGTTTGAAAAAGTTGAAAGAGCGGCAAAGAATACCGACTTTGTTGTATTGTCTGAACTTGCGGTGTGGGGGCACAAAATAAGTGGACAGATTATGGACAGATTCTCACAAATTGCGCGCGATAACAATTGCTACATAATACACAATGCAACAACAGACGGAAATAAATGCATTAGTTTTGTGCTAAACAGGCAGGGAGAATGTATTTTTGAATATGAAAAGGTGAATATGCTCAACTTCATGTACGAACACACCATGCCTGCGGGTGATAAAATTGAGGTTTTTGACACTGAGTATGGAAAAATGGGAATTATGGTATGCGCTGATCTGCGTTGTCAGGAGATACCGAGAATATTAGGGCTAAAAGGCGCCCGGGTGGTATTTGCGCAGAATCAGGCCTGGGGGTTTGATTCAGTTGCAATAAACGACATACATTTCAAGGCTTTTGCAATTGAAAATTGCTATTATTTAGTACATTCAAACTTTGCTACTTCACAGGTGAGCCACAGGAGTATGGTTATCGATCCGGCAGGCTATATCATTTGCGCGACAGACTATGACACGGAACAGATATTGCGTTGTGAGCTGGATTTAAGCCTGGTTGAGAACAAAAAACACTATATATTTGAAAAGGGAGGAGTGGTGCGCGCAGAAGATTTTAAGAAGCGTCTCTTTGATGGACGACGACCAAAACTTTACACCATGCTTACAAGCGGTTAAGAATTCGCCTATTCTGTCAAAGCTTCATACCGATAAAGCATTCGAGGCGTCAAAAGCAGCCGACGGTAATATTTATTCCCTGCGCTCAAAGGATGCTCAAAACAACATGGTTACAGTAGCCAGAATTGATTTACTGGACAAATATAATGGTGGAAAAATACCTGCAACTCCAGAAGAATGGTACAACGTGGCAAAAGCACAGAAAGCTGATAATCCCAATAGCGTCCCGTTTTCAGCATATTCCGGTGTAGGAAGGTTTGATATTTTCTGGAACGCATATGGCATAAACTGGTCAAATCCAACCAGGTACTATGTCCGCGACGGCAAGGTTTTGAATATTGGTGAGGTTCCGCTTTTAAGAGAAGCTGTGGAGTTTCACAGGAAACTTTACTCTGAAAAATTACTTGACCAGGGCTTTATAACCAACCAGGGTGCGGATTGGATGGCAAGAATGCAAGGCGGTGACTTGCTGGCATGGGATACACCCATAAACAGTGGATATCTGGCAACCATGGAAGGCTGGAAAAAAGAAAACGAAAATGATGAAAGAATTCTCGCATGTGTTCCGCATCCCATATATCCGGAAGTAAAACCTGAAGATGTGTATCATCAGGGCGCTAGCTTTTATTCCCATAACATATCAATTGCTTCATCCGCTCCGGATAAAGATGCTTGTGTAAGGGTTCTTGAGGCGTTTTCCAGCGATGAATATGCGGAATATCTGGCATGGGGAGAAGAAGGTGTTCATTATAATGTTGTAGATGGTAAAAAGGTTAGAACTCCAGAGCTGAATTACGACAAACTATATGAATGTCACCTTTATAACTTTATGTTTGGGTTCTGGCCTCCAGCTTCACAGGCTATCAGAATAGAAACAGCATTGGAGAATATAGCTGCTCCGATTCAGGAAAGGTATAAGAACGAACTGCTGCCGAAGGCAATGCAAACAGCAGCAGAAGAACTTAAAATTGCCGGTACTCTGCCTTTTGAATTTTTCACATTGTCACCGGAGGATGGACTAAAGGCTGCTGACATGGGAATGGAATTCCTTTCAATAATTCATAAAGCCATTATTTCAGAAATCAGCATGGAGCAGTTTGATAAAGATATAGTGGCTTTCGTTGAAAAATACAGATGGCTGACAGATAAATATCAGGAATGGTACGATGAAAATTATTAATATGAAACATGTATCAATAATCATTACTATGTGACGAATTTCAAATTCAACACATGGATGCGGGTTTTAAGTTATTGCTTAATGGGCTGTTGAGAGATTACCATTGATGGCAGCTATGAGATAAAAACAGCTTAGGCTATTGCTTATTTGGTTACTGCGCGGAAGCAAAACCGTGTATTAAAAATTACTGTTTTGCTTTCGCGGTAAAACCTGTAGTAAATAAAACGGAGGTATCCGTATGAAAACAAGATCACAAGGGTCACATGCATTGGTGAACAAGCTTAGATTCAAACCCTCAAGGGACATACCATCATATATGATGGTATTGCCTGCCATGGTTTTTTTATTTCTTTTCACTTACATGCCGATGTATGGCATAATAATTGCTTTTAAAGATTATTCGCCTTTCAGGGGTATAATGGCCAGTTATTGGGTAGGTTTTAAACATTTCGGCTTTTTAGCGGATGAGAGCTTTTGGCGGGTATTCAGAAATACTATTGCAATTAATATTTATGACATAATATTTGGTTTCCCGATACCCATATTGCTTGCCATTTGTTTAAACGAGCTGGTTAGTAAACGTTTTAAGAAAATTGTCCAGGTTGTGACTTACCTTCCGCATTTTATATCATGGGTTGTGGTGTCAGGCATATTTGTTACGCTATTAAATCCCCAGTTCGGGCTGGTTTTCAAATGGCTGCCATAATCGTTGCAGCATCACCCATGCTTATTATATACCCGTTTATACAAAAGTATTTCACAAAGGGAATTATTGCAGGTTCGGTAAAGGGGTAACATTCCAATAATAAAAAGAAGGTGAAAATTCGTATGGATAAGCTTTTGAGGCTTCCGCTTGATTTCAATTACCCAGCGGAAATTAAAAAAATAAAGGTTACAATACCGTCAAGCGCCGCAAAAGGAGAAACCATTGCCATGAACTTCGAATTTACAGATAAATATGGTTTTCATCTTTCAGGGCATCCTGCAAAATTACAGCTTGAGGTTTTGGGAGGGCGCGCGGAGTGCAGGAAAGAAATAATAATCAGAAACGAAGCAGATGTAAGTGTTAAAGAGTATTGCAAATTGCTGGATGAAGATACGGTATATCGCATTAAAGTTTATGATAAGGAAAGAGGGCTCTTCGCAATAAGCAACCCCTGTAAAATTGCTGAGCCTAAGTTTTCTTCATTTAATCTGTATTTCGGTGATATACATGCTCACCGTTACGAGATCCCATCCGTGAAAAAAGCAGATCCGCTTCTTAGAAGCAGAGGCCCCGCAACGGTGGAGGAGTTTTACAGATACGCAAGGGATGTAGTATCGCTGGATTTTGCTGCGCTTACAGATCATGATTATGCCCTTACCTCTGAAGACTGGCGTGAGATGCAGGAAGGAGCGGAGTATTTTAATCAGCCTGATCGGTTTGTGACGTTTTTGGGTTATGAATGGGCATGGAATTTTGATATTGATGCTGATTACGGGCACAGAGTGATTTTATACAAGTCAGACAGGATGCCGCTTATTTCAAGCAACTGGAAAGGCACCAATACCCCGCAGGGACTGTATAGTATGTTTGACAGGCTGTCATCGGGTGAGGATATTATATCAATTCCTCATCATTCAGCCCGTAGAGTGCATAAAATATGGCTGAACTGGGACAGCTTAAGCAATAAATATGACAGGCTTTTTGAAGTATTCAGCATGTGGGGCTGCAGTGAAAAACAAGGTGAACCCTTTGCAATAAAAAACAGCAACGAATGCAACCAATGGGAAAAGCCTGACAAAGATTATCCCCCCTGTGAGGCTTCAGGGCATTTTGCGGTTGACGGACTCAGAAAAGGCTTCAGGTTTGGATTTACCGGCGGCAGTGAAAGTCATGACGGACGGGCTGGTTTTCCTGTAATGCATGCTCATATGCCTTTAAATCAATTGAGTTTCAATTATCAGGGCGGACTGACAGGTATTTGGGCCAGACGCAAGACCAGGGATGCTTTATGGGGAAGCCTCTGGAACAGAAGGACGATTGCGACAACAGGCCAGCGCACTATTGCCTATATGGAGATCGACGGGGTCCCATGTGGCGGAAGCCTTGAGACAGAGTCAAAACGCGGAACACTCAGGGGTTTTGTGCATGCATGTTCTTCTGTCTCCAGCTTAATGATTGTAAAGAACAATCAAGACTGGCGTGAAGTATCAACGAATGGTATGGACAGTAACTTCTCATTTGATGATATTGAATTCCCGGAAAAAGGCAGGACGGACTGGTATTATCTGAGGATAACCGAAAGCGATGGTAATATGGTCTGGACAAGCCCTGTATGGGTTTGTACCACAACAGATTAGATTTCCGATTCAATAGATTAAAAGAGAAGAAATGCAGTTGTTTACGGGTATGATATTGTGCAATAGCGGAAACAAGAGCTACATTAGCAAGAGCTGGTAAGTTAAAGCTCAGACAAGCCGAAACTCGCAAAAATGCATATGTAAATTATAATGTATGTCGCATTTTTACTCAAACAGTCGGCTTGCTATTCCTCGCTTCTCTTTATACATCTCTAAGCTTCATTCCGCTAAAGTTTTCTCCTGTTGCACAATATTTTTATACAGAACCTGTAAACAGTAACCGTCATTGCTCAATATCCGGGCAACTTTGGCAGAACCTGAATCAGGCCAGGGT
>JAAYGP010000171.1 GCA_012727625.1 Clostridiaceae bacterium | reverse complement strand
GCATATATGCGCTCTTTTTCAGCGCCTCCTATAAAAAGCGTACGTCCGTTGGGATATGTTGTCCCCGCTTCGATTATTATGTCCTGAGTTCCATCGCCAGTTACATCCCCCACAATATAATCCTGAATTGTAAATACTCCAAGGCTGTTGCCCTCTGCATCATTTTCAATGGTGTTATTCCACATGAGATTTCCTGAGCCGTCATGAACCTGTATTACATGCAGTGTCCCATCCTTAGTAATGCTTACAATGTCAGGATTACCGTCGCCATCCATGTCTATCAGGGGAACAACTAATTCCTTGCTTCCGGGCACTGTTTTCCCGTTCCCGGCAAGGGTAAACAACTGTTCCATCTTGCCGCCGCTCATACGGTATGCATAAATTGTGCCATTATGTGAGAATACCATTTCATTTTTATTATCACCGTCGATGTCTCCGACAGTTGGAACTACAGGCAACTCGCCGCCACTGGTCCTTCTCCAGAGTACATCCCCGTCAAGCGTTACAAGATGCATAACTCCGCCAACAGCAGTTACCGCTAAAACATCGCCGTTATTTTTTGCATATACATCAACAGGCACACCTAGTTCTGAACTTATAGCGGATACCACACTATAGGTTCCGTCATTAATAAACTTCACAAATTTATAGAATTGACCGTCTCTGATTATCATTTCATTCTGACCGTCACCATCGACATCAGGCGTAAACATTTCAACATTGCTTGCACCGGAAGCCGGACTTATATTATTCCCGGTAAGGATTGCCTTTCTTACATAACTTACGCCGCTAAGTTCGGTCAGCTTTTCAAAGGAACCGTTTTCAAATACAAACAGTTCATATGGGTTGTCACCCTTTGGTGCCATGGTGTTTTCCCGGGACATGACAAACACCGGTTTACCCGGATCAGGAAGAATATATGCTATATCATAGAGGTAATAACCGTCCAGTACCGCAATATCATTGAACTTCCAATTAGCTGCATCATAACTTCTGCTGTCTGCCACATATACTTTCCATTCACCTGTTGATTCACCGGGCTCGTAGGTGAACACGCCATATACTATTTCATCTGTTCCGTCGTTGTTTACATCAACAACAGAGTTTTTAGTAACTTTAAGATATGGAATTCTGCCACCGGCAAATCTGCCCGGAGCGCCGTCGTCCGGATTGGTTTGTCCGGAATATCCGAAATACTGATCTCCGAACAGTTCTATATCCACTGTGTTATTTCTGTATACAGCATCCGGAACAGATTGGTAAACCGACTCGTAAACGGAAATATGGTATGATACGCCGTCATTTAAAGCCACTATTTCCATCTTTCCGTCGCCGTCAAGATCCTTTATTTCCAGGTGTCCATAGTTACGGCCGTTGTCAGCAAGATGCGGTGTGAAATTAACGCTGTCAAGGGCGGTAATTTGTTCAGATGCTGCACTAACCGGTTTATAAAACGTAATTTCCGCGCCCTGAACCGAAACTGCCAGCCGGCCAGGTGTAGCAGGTTGCGGTGAGCCTGTTCCGTGTGTTGTATCATGCACATCATACCCGCCATCGGTATATGGTCCTTCCGAAAATCTGATTCTAACCTTGTTATTATCCGGAACTATAAGAGGATTGTCTGAGAAGTCCAGTCCGCTTGTTGCCGCTCCGGTATATGGGGCGGATGCAACCTCGTCCCATGTAGCTCCATTATCATCAGATGTGTAAAGTGTTATTTTATTAAAGAAACCTTCTGTTACAATTTTTCCGATAACACTTTGCGGAGGAAGCTCAATTTCAAGTTCGGAATAGAATTTCCCGCCCTCAAAACCATCCTGTTCAAGGAATTCCTTTGGCCATCTTCCCGAAATAAAATATGTACCCGGATCTCCATCAATTGCGTTTGCAGGAGGCAATCCCGGATAATGCCCACCTTTCACTGCTATGGCATCTGTTGGCGTTATAACAGGATTCATTTCAAAAAATTCTACTTCGGAAAGTTGAACATGATGCATATCATCATCGTAAACACCGAAATTGCTTCTTTCAACTCTGATTCTGATTGCATCAGTTGTGAATGTTGACAGAAAACTCATAGTGCCGATAATAACAGGAACATCGGAATCAGTCTTTGCCAGTTCAACCCACTTGGATTCACTTTCGTCCCAGCCCTCTACAACAGTATACGGGACTATTAAGTTGTGAAACTTAACCGCTGAAAGAGTTCTTTTGGATTTGAACTGGAATGTGAATGATGTTTTTCCTCCCTCAGTCGGTCCGCCCCACCAGTAGTCCGTGGTATCACCGTTTATCAGTATATCAAGGGGACGGCCCGCAGTGTCTTCAGGTGAAGTAATGGATTCTATCTGCGCTGGTTCAAGTTTTGAAGGAAGAATCGGCGCAAGAATGTTTTCCCCGAAAAATCTTACTTCCCCACCTTGAGGCTGAGTCCAGGCACCTTTACCGACAACCAGTTTAATTTTATCGGTGAATACATAGTTTGCGAAGTTAATTTCATGGCCGTATGTTTGGGTTGACTCATCAAAATTATATGCATCCTGGCTTGAAGAACCTACTTCAACCCAGTCATCCTTGACATAGTCCCATGAATATGCTGTGATTGGTAAAGCATACATATTATACGTTCTTATTCTGCCAATGTTGGCCGCCTTATTAAGTGTAAACTCAAGACTTGATACTTCAGCCTCCGCAATACCAATCCAGTATGTTGCATCATCACCGTCAATCAGATTTAAGGCAGGATATCCGCTGCCATAATCCCCATCCGACACAACTGATTCAACAGCTATTGGATCAAACTTGCGTTCAACCTTTACAACTTTGGAAATCTGAACACCGTCATATACGTCAAGTCCGTAAGCGCGGATAACCACAAGTTCCTTGTAACCGTCATTATTTACGTCCTCAGCTGCCAGACCCGGTGAGAAAGCCGCAATACTGCCCTCACCTTCACTTCTTGTGTCTATAATACGGTTAGCCAGTTCACATTTAAATATTCCGTTTTCGTTGGAAAACTTGTAAATAGACAAATAAGAATGTTTGTAAATATAAATTACTGCCTCATAGTTTCCGTCCTTGTCAAAATCTTCAAGGACAAATCGCCCTAGCGACAATGAATCGGCAAATTCCTCAACATGAAGCACCGTTCCTGTCTCAGCGTCAAGAATAATCATTTTTTTGTCGCCCCATACAAGGATTTCAAGGCTGCCATCATTATCAAGGTCTTTAACATCGTAGACTTGTGTGGCCTGCATAACCCCCGTCATCCAAAGTTCCGTGCCGTCAATGCCGAGAGCTGTGACACGGGCAGAGTCAATCATAATTATTTCCTTCTCACCGTCGCCGTTAATGTCGGCTATAAAAGGAGAAGTATCATCGCTGCCTGAAACAAATAATGAAGTTGATTCCCGCGGTTCCACAATGTCTCCTGAATTTTCCTGGTGTCCCTGAAGAGTGTTGGTATTGCGCCACAAAGGCCAGGAACCCACAGCTTTTTCAGGCTCAGTTGTTTTTGCGAAAGCTCCTGACGGCGCCAATACCGAAAGAATTAAGGCAAAAACAATCAGTACACATAAGCCTCGTTGTCTTGACATTTTACCACCTCTCATTCTTTAATTAGTTGTCCGATGTTGGACATTTAATATTAAAATAGTAGGATTTCTACTATTTTACCCAGTATTCACCTGACACCATAAAGTAAAATAAAAGAACCTGAAAAGACTGAAGATTTAAAAAATACAAGACATTATTTAACTCCGTTTCTTTTAAAGCGTTATGCAAATTCAAATTAATATTTATATATGTTGGAATTATAGACTCTTCCTGAAAATTTCACAAAAACCCTGAACGCACTGCCTATGGCGCTCCAGATGTGCATTTTGTATTATTATCCCTCTCCTGTTTATTGTAATCAATACAAACCTCTGTATGTTTTACCTCCAAAGTCGAATTAAACTTTTCAAGATTTATAACTTTCCGGGCTTACTATTCGCAACCGTGCACTTTTACAGCAGTTGGGGAATATATTGCAACTTCGTTAAGAAAAAGTTCGAAATTAATGTTAGTTTAGCATACAGATACTGAATTGTCAATGGACATCCAACATCTAAAACAAAAAATTATTGTGTGAATTGCTTTCTGTGTGAACCTTATTATTCCAATTATATAAATTTTAGCATCATTCAGCTTAGCGTGTGTCCGTTTTATTCCATATATATATATATATCTGGACCTGTTGTATAACAACAAAATGTTAAAAATAAAAAAGCCTGAATTAAGCTTTCTCCGCTTGTAGATAAAGCTCTTGTTTCCACTACCGCGCAATATCTATGGTACAATATCCATCCTGTTTTCCTTTCATCAGATGTTCACTAATTTAAAGGCATGTATGAAAAGTTTAAATTCCTTACGTTATTATAGCATGATAGAAAATACTTACATACTTTTTTCACATACAATAGGAGCATTTTTCTTGTTGCGTTGCTGTTCACAGGTTCTGGTAAAAGATAAGCGCATTATAAGGATACTCTCTTGCGAAAGAAACTTAGAGATATATAAAGAGAAGCAAGGAATAGCAGGCCGACTGTTTGTGCAGGAATGCAACATGCATTATTATTTTCACACGTTAGAATATCCATCCGGCGTTTTTTTAAACTGAATTGTCACTCTTCGTAAATGCATGCACCATTATTTGTTAGTCATATTAACAGCAAAACCGGCATCTATCACGGTAAAAATGGGATATTGCTGTGCAATTATCTCCATTATTGCACAGCAATATCCTAAATTGTCTGATACTGATGTAAAAAACATCATTAACTTGTGCTATATCCCATGAGGAAATATTGCCCCGGGGCCTGTTTGTTTCCACTCTGTCGTCGGGAGCCATTATGAGTAAGACCGCTGTTTGCGTTTATTATTCGGCTTAATCCAGTAGTCAGGATACCTTTTTTGTTAATTGCGGCATTGCCATATCAAGCTGGTTTTCCCTGGAGCTTGCGGTCAGCATGCTGACCAGAGGAACCATAATCAACGATACCAGCATGGCAACCGCGCCAATATTTGGTGCTGCCGCCGCATCCATTTTGTAAATCACAGCTCCCGCAATCGAAACCACAAATCCTGAAATAAAGCCCGACCACGCCCCGGCTTTTGTCGTACCTTTCCAGTACAGCCCATATATGAAAGGTGCCAGAAATGCACCGGAAATGGTTCCCCACGAGAATGACATCAGGCTTAATATGGAATTTGGTGTGACAGCCACGAGGAATGACAGGACAACAAACAACCCGCAAATGCCTCTCATAACAGACATTACCGTTTCTTTTTTCATTCCCGGGAACAATGCTCCCTGAAAAAGATCCATGGAAATTGCTGAACTTGATACCAGCACAATGGAAGATAATGTTGACATTGAAGCAGAAAGGACCAGTATCACAACAATTCCTATCAAGGCATCAGGCAGCGCTTTTTCAAGCATTATTGGCATCACCATATCAGGATTCGGCCTGCCGTTGGCTCCGACCGGCATTGTGTTATTTAAATAAAGCCTGCCAAAACTTCCGACAAAATATGCTGCTCCAGCTATAATCAAAGCAAAAACGGTGGATATTACAGTACCTCTTTTTACAGCTGCGTCATCCTTTATGGCATAAAATTTATGCACCATCTGGGGCAGTCCCCAGGTTCCGAGACTTGTCAATATAATCAGACCTATTAGATTCAGGGGCTGGGAACTAAAAAGACTTACCAGGCCGGGACCATCACCCGGGATTTCAGAGAGTTTTTGTATGCCTGCTCTAAGCCCGCCAACCACAGGATTGGACAGGATAAAAAATACCATTAACACAATTCCAACCAGCATAATAATACCCTGAATAAAATCGTTGATTGCTGTTGCCACATAACCCCCAAGTAAGAGGTAAACACCTGTCAGAAACGCCATAACCGCCATGCAATAAACATATGGTATTCCAAAGGTCTCTTCAAAAAGGTATCCGAGACCTTGATATACAGAAGCTGAATATGGCACGAGAAACGCAAAAATAATTAAGGCGGTGACAATCTTCATGGCTTTGCTGTTATAGCGCTTCTCGAAAAACTCCGGCATTGTGGAGACATTCAGCTCGTGTGTCATCCTTCGTGTTCTTTTAGCAAGCACCAGCCATGCAAGAAGGCTTCCGATAACAGCATTGCCTATTCCGATGAAAGTGGATGAAATGCCAAACCCCCAACCGGTTTTTCCTGCATAACCTATAAAGATAACCGCGGAAAAATATGTGGTGCCATAAGCAAATGCAGACAACCACGGACCCATTTTTCTGCTGCCTAAAAAAAAGTCCTGTACATTGTTAACTTTTTTCCTTGAGAAAATGCCAACACCGACCATGATGATGACAAAAAGAGATAAAAAGACATACTTAAGCATAACCTACCATCCTTCACTAAAAAAATAACATTCCTTCCGTTCTGCCATACAGACCTGAAAGCAATTTATGAAATCATTTTACTACAGATTGAACTCCAAGGTCAATAGTTAGCACTTTCTTTTTCTTTCATTGCGGGGTGACAGTAAAAAGCAACGTTACTGTTCACACCCTGATCTGATTAAGGTTCTGCCAAAGCTGCCCCGGATATTGAGCAATG
>JAAYGP010000170.1 GCA_012727625.1 Clostridiaceae bacterium | reverse complement strand
GTGCTGTATTTAATAAAAACTTCCTCCGCTGTCCTGCCGTCAGATAAATCCAGATCGTCTTTATTGTAGGGTAAAGGAAGTGCTTTCGTTGTTTTTGTTTCATATCCCGCATTGCTGATAAAATTATTCAATCGTTCAGCAGAAGTGTATGAATCGTGGTAATTACGCTTGTCTCTTGTCAAATCCCAATATACACCACCAGCTTCCCTGGTAACTCCATCAATATTATCAATTTCAAATTCAGCCAAATCCCTGTAGGCATAATCACTCCATCCAATATGAGCATAGATGGCGTCAAAATCCATCAGATAATCAAGGAAATAATGCCTTGCACTCCTGACCGGGCCTATCATATCCGGCAAATTGTCCCAGAACAACGCCATATAGCGCGTTGCGCCATATTCAACAATAAACTCGAATACAATCTGCGCTTCTCCTATACCACCCTGTGGCAGTACGGCATCTGTCTCATTATCTATCATAACGGCAACCGGCCTTACGCCTTCCTGTGGCATGTCAAATATCCCTGCCGCAATAGTGGGTGTTGGTGCCGGAGTCACTGTTATGCCAAGCTCTTTATCGTCTGGTTCATTTGTTGGCTGCGCATCAGTTGGGGTTATGGATGGATCATCTGTAATATCAGTTTGTGTACCGGCTGTCTGGCGCTCTTTATCCTTGTTAGATTTTATTGCGCCGACAATCAGAACAGTCGTTACAACGCTGATACAAAACAAAAATGTAATAAGTATTATTTTACCTCTTTTGTTTAATTTATACTTTATTTTAATTTTGTTTTTTTTCATGTCAACCCCCGTTACAAATTAAGTGGTTCTTTCAAATAGTTAGTAAATTTAGTGAAATAGATATTTAAATATCAAAAATCCTATAGATATATTACAATAACAAACGCAATTGCGCAAGAATGTATAACATCATGCCAAAATCAACGATAAGCTTCATTCCGCTAAAATTTCCTCCTATTGAACAATATCTTTATACAGAACCTGTAAACATTAACCGTCATTGCTCAATATCTTGGGCCGCTTTGGCAGCACCTGAATCAGGTCAGGGTGTGAATAGTAACCAGTTTCATGTAACCAAAAAAATAAAAAAAGCCTTTCCGACTATATAAGTTAAGCTTATTTTTGCCGCGCTATGCCATAAATAAAGGATTATGTTCAACAGTGGCAACCGGATCCTTCACAAATGCACATAAACTCCATGAACAGACTTAAAGGTTTATGTTTACTTAATCCGGCCATAAAAAACCCGCGGTGTAAAAGATAAAGCAATGGGAAACCATGTGCTTATCGGGTGTTATAAAGCGTTTTGAGAGCATAGCGTTACAAAAATATTTAAATTATATATTAGACGTAAAAGGCTTTTTAGTAAGACTATCTATTCAAAATCATAGTCTTCCGCGGCTATTTTTCTGAAAGCTTCAAAAATACGTTCCAGCTCATCTTCATCTTCAATGCAGACAAGATAGTCTTCATCTCCGTCTTTTTCCATTTTCATTATAATGACATCACCATCATCACTGTCGTCAATCGCGTGCATTATTGCATATTCCTGTTCATCCACCTTTATTGACGCAATAAACTCAACATTGATGACTTCGCCGTTTTCACCTATTAACTCAATGATATTGCTTTCGCAATTACAATCCTGAGCATGGTTATGGTCGCAGCCGTTACAATTGCATTCTGACATGTAAAAACCTCCTCTTTTTTACGACTTTATTAAAACCGGATTTATACCGGATTTTAAATAAACTGGCCAGAGGTAAAAAATTATCATTCTCTTGTCACGCTGGCATCCATATAGCTTTGCAGCATTATTGATGCCGCGATTTGATCAATTTTTCCCTTGTGTTTCCTGCTGCTTATACCCATATCTTTAAGCATCTGTCTTGATTGGGCTGTGGTAAGCCTTTCATCCCATGCAATAACCTGAGCATCGGGGATAAAGTCATAAAGCTTACCTATAAACTTAAGAGTTCTCTCACTGCGCTCACCAAATGTGCCATTCATGTTGCCGGGCAATCCGACAACAAGTTTCCGGCATTGGTATAATTCTGTTAATTCTTTAATCCTCTCAAGGGGTTTTTTCCATTCTCCGTTCCAGTGAATGGTCTCAAGAGGTTGAGCAGTAATACCGAGAGGGTCACTGACAGCTATTCCGATTCTTGCTTCTCCAAAATCTATACCCAGTATACGCATATTTACTCCTGTCAATACAATTTACAAAATTTTCAACCGGTGCCTGATAGCTGCCGGGAATAAAGTAAAATTATCTGTTTTCCGTCAGACAGCAAATGTTGTATCGAAAGTTTAGTTATAACTTAAAGGCGGAGTTTT
>JAAYGP010000019.1 GCA_012727625.1 Clostridiaceae bacterium | reverse complement strand
ATGCTAAAAGATATTGTGCAAATAGTTAGGTATTTATTATTTTCTTCCATTGTCAATTCAACCTTTCTCAATTGTAACCACCCTTTACATAAGATATGAAAGTTTTATTATACTATACTTTTCAGGTAGGACATAATCATGTGTGGTACAATGAGACATTATCATAAATCGATCAGACTTCAGAGCTGTGCCGCAAAGTTGTGTCTTGACACAAGTGACAAAGTATGTTAAACTTAATCCTGCTTTGCATATAAAGCTTTTTTTTATGGATTTTTTTATTTTGCTTAAAAGTTTTTGTGCAGATTTCGTATGATTAATCTATTACATAAGCGATATATAAGGGGTGTGGCGCATATGAGAGTCAAAATTACAATGGCTTGTACAGAATGCAAGCAGAGAAATTATGACACAATGAAAAATAAGAAAAATGATCCGGACAGGCTGGAAATGAATAAATATTGCAGATTTTGCCGGAAACATACCGTCCATAAGGAAACCAAATAGATTTTTTTTATTATGGACGGAATCCTCTGCTACAAACTAAGCTAGTTTTTACAAAATGGCATAAGTAAAGTGATTAATGGATTTTTCCAAATGTTATAAAATGTTTGGCGTATACAAAAACCAATACGCTTATTTAACCAATAAGGGTATAATAAATTACAATACAGGTTGGGAGATGTATTTATGGCTGAGCAACAGCAACAAAAAAAACCCAATATTTTTAAGAAGCTGATCAGGTTTGCCAAGGATGTACACTCTGAATTAAAGAAAGTAATTTGGCCTACACGAAACCAGGTAATAAATAATACTGTTATAGTATTGATGGTATGTCTTTTGCTGGGTGGAGTGATATGGATCCTTGATGCCGTATTAGGCTACCTGTATAAGCTTGTGTTTTTATAAACACAAAGCATAGTGCCAACGGAAAAAGGAGGGCAGGAGCATCGCTCCGAAAAAAGCATGGCTGAAGAAGCATACTGGTATGTTGTTCATACCTATTCAGGTTATGAGAACAAAGTTAAAGCGAATTTGGAAAAAATAATAGAAAACAACCCTCATTTGCGGGATTATATTGAAGAGATTGTTGTTCCCATGGAAGAGCAAATCGAGATTAAGGACGGAAAGAAAAAGGTCACGCTGAAAAAAGTGTTTCCCGGTTATGTTCTTGTCAAAATGATAATTAACGATGAATCCTGGTATATTGTCAGAAATACCAGAGGCGTGACTGGCTTTGTAGGGCCCGGTTCCAAACCGGTTCCATTGTCTGACGAAGAAATCAAAGCCATGGGTGTTGAACAGTTTGAAACGGTTGTTGACTATGAGGTCGGAGATAGCGTGAGAGTTATTGACGGGCCATTGGAAAGCTTTATCGGTACTGTTGAAGAAATCAGCATGGATAGAAAAAAAGTACGGGTTTCCATTTCGATGTTTGGACGGGAAACTCCTGTGGAGCTGGAATTTACCCAGATCCAGAAACTGTAAAATATTAACGGGCATTCCGGTTGATATGATTATCGGCATATACATTCTTTGCTTCTTAATTATAAAAGCAAGGAATTATATATATACATAAGCTGTAAAACATTGATTTTTCAGCATGGAAAATCGGTCATAAAACAAAATTACAGCTTATGAACAAAGGTATGATAAGTTTAAAATCATCCTTTTGAATCTGCCTACTCGGCAGTGATTTTTTCTGGGAGGTGGACCATTATGGCAAAAAAAGTCGTGGGCTATGTAAAGCTACAAATACCCGCAGGAAAGGCAACACCTGCACCACCGGTTGGACCAGCTTTAGGACAACACAGTGTCAACATTATGGGATTCTGCAAGGAATTCAATGAAAAAACGGCAAAGGATGCCGGGCTGATTATTCCGGTTATTATTACGGTTTATGCAGACAGATCTTTTACTTTTGTAACGAAAACTCCGCCTGCAGCCGTGCTCATTAAAAAAGCGTGCAAAATAGAAAAAGGTTCAGGTGTTCCTCAACGCGACAAGGTAGCGAAAATTTCAAAGGAAGACCTGAGAAATATTGCTGAGATGAAAATGCCGGATTTAAATGCCGGAAGCATTGAAGTAGCAATGAGTATGGTTGCCGGAACGGCAAGAAGTATGGGCGTTGTAGTTGAGGATTAGTCTACTGCCTCAGCGAACGTGGGAGGGAGAAATCCCGTATCAAAGACCACAAAGGAGTGAGATATTATGAAAAGAGGAAAGAATTATCTGGAACGCGCCAAGCTCGTTGACAGAACAAAACTGTATGAACCGGCAGAAGCATTGGCACTGGTTAAAGAAATAGCAAGAGCCAAGTTTGATGAAACCGTGGAAGTGCACGTTAAGCTGGGTGTTGACTCACGTCACGCGGATCAGCAGGTAAGAGGCGCTGTTGTATTACCTCATGGAACAGGTAAAACTGTCAGGGTTCTTGTTTTTGCCAAGGGTGACAAAGCAACCGAGGCTGAACAAGCCGGAGCAGATTATGTTGGCGCTGAAGATTTGATTACAAAGATTCAGAAAGAAAACTGGCTTGATTTTGATGTTGCTGTTGCAACACCTGATATGATGGGCCTTGTAGGGCGCATAGGTCGTATATTGGGTCCGAAAGGCTTAATGCCCAACCCAAAAGCCGGCACTGTTACAATGGACGTAGCTAAAGCTATTTCTGATATTAAAGCCGGAAAAATTGAGTATCGACTGGATAAAACCAATATTATCCATTGCCCTATCGGAAAGTGTTCATTTGAACTGTCAAAACTGGTTGATAATTTCCGCACCTTGTTGGAAGCTATAATAAAAGCCAAGCCTGCAGCTGCGAAAGGTCAGTATTTAAGAAGCGTAGTTGTAGCATCCACCATGGGGCCGGGTGTGAAAGTAAACCATCAAAAGGTACTTGAATAAAGGCGCATAAACAGCGTATAAAAATAGTGCTTTACAAATAGTGTCTTTTGTAGTAGAATACTTTTTGTTCGTGGTTTAATGCGGATAACTGCCGCATAGGATGAATTTAATAACGGCCATAGACAGCAGGAACCTCAGTGTGTAACGTATATCTTCCTGCCGAGGTAATTCAGGTATAACAGATAGTTTTACCCTCTGTATGTTTATGGCTGCATTTAATACAGAGGGTTTTCTGTATTTGAATTGTTTAAAGGTCTTATTCCCGGTAAAAAGGGAAAACAAACAGCAAGGAGGTGCAACAGATGCCAAGTGAAAGAATCCTGAATCTGAAAAAAGAAAAAGTAGCACACTGGTCAAAGAAGTTTAAGGAAGCTAAATCTTTTGTTTTGGCAGATTACAGGGGACTTACTGTTGAACAGGATACCAAATTGAGAAAAGCCATGCGTGAGGCGGAAATTGAGTACTCTGTTGTTAAAAACTCCATTGCCCGTTTTGCTGCTAAAGAAAATGGCTATGACGGACTTGACGAATACTTGAAAGGTCCGACAGCCATTGCATTAAGCATGCAGGATCCGGTAACGCCATCCAAGGTATTATCCAAATTTGCCAAGGAATTTGGAAAGCTGGATATAAAGGCAGGGGTAGTTGAAGGTAAAATTCTTGACATTGAAAGCATTAAGTCCATTGCAAACTTGCCGTCAAAGGAGGAATTAGTGGCAAAGGTTGTAGGCGGACTGTCAGGTCCTTTATATGGAATTGTCAATGTTTTGAATGCCAATATTCGTGGTTTGGTAATAGCGCTTAACGCAATAGCTGAAAAAAAGCAAGCTGAAGCTTAAAATTGAAGATTATGATGGAGGGTATTAAAATGAGTGAAAAAGTAACTAATTTAATTGAAGAAATTAAAGCATTAACAGTTTTAGAACTGTCCGAGCTGGTTAAAGCCCTGGAAGAGGAATTCGGAGTATCCGCAGCTGCTCCTGTGGCTGTGGCTGCTACGCCTGCTGCATCTCCTGCCGCTGCAGAAGCTGCCGAAGAAAAAACAGAATTTGACGTTGTTCTTAAAGAAGTCGGCGCTGAAAAAATTAAGGTCATCAAGGTTGTTCGTGAAGTTACAGGCCTTGGCCTTAAGGAAGCAAAAGAACTCGTTGACAAAGCACCTTCAACAGTTAAGGAAGAAATCTCCAAGGACGATGCCAACGCTATTGTTGAAAAATTCAAGGAAGTTGGCGCAACCTGCGAATTGAAGTAATTAATTATGACTAAGTAGAGGCTGCATGAAAGGATTTCAACCTGAAAGGCAGCCTTTACAATTTATTGATTTGTAATGTCTATTGCAATCTGTTCTGCTGCTCTATATACTGCTTGATAGCATCAAGCGGAGCACCTCCACAGGAACCTGCAAAATAGCCTGGCGACCAAAGTGCTCCCTTGCAGCAGTTGTTCAACATTTTGTAATTCATATAAGAGAATGACCATTCATAACAATTAAAAAGGTTACACATCGCATAACACATCATTTGTTTACATAATTGCATACAACTTCTCAGTGATGCAAATTGGGTGAATTTTCTGATTAGACGGTAAATTAGGTCAGTATATAAAGAAATATGGAAGGAGTCAGGGCCATGGGTTTATTTGATATATTCAAAAAGGATAAATCCGTTTACTATTTTAAATATCATCCTGAACCATTGAAAACCGGAGCATTTACTTCCGGGAAATCAGTAGTTTGTTATTGCTGCGGGAAAAAAACAAATGTGTATTATGATGGTCCATTCTATTCAGAAGAAGAAGTTGAATATCTGTGTCCAAAATGTATTTCCGACGGTTCAGCCAGTAAAAAGTTTGATGGTGTATTTCAAGATCCGGCTTGTTGTGACAATGTTGATAATAAGGATTTTTTAGATGAATTATGTCATAGAACACCGGGATATAAAGGCTGGCAACAGGAATATTGGCTTGCTCATTGTGGGGATTTCTGTGCATACATTGGAACTGTGGGATGGAGTGAACTTGTTAAGATGGGCATTTCAGAAGAAGTAGAGCAGGATTATTCGGAACACGGCAACATGAATATAGAGATTATTAAACAATGTGCTATTAATGGACATATACAGGGGTATCTATTTAAATGTTTAAAATGCGGTAAATACCGTCTTCATGTGGATGTCGACTGAGACAAAAACCAATTTGCTTCATCTCCACGATATATTCAGACATACTTAATCCCCTAATGCAATAATAATACCATAATGGCGAAGATTTGCAGAGCACATGTAATTATCCGGTGTTAAAGACTATGATGTTCCTTTTTTCTTTAGAATCTATTCATGTTCAAACCCCAACCAGATTAAGGTTTGCCAAATTAACCCCTGATGTTTGGCGATATCAGAAACGGGGTTTCTGTTCACACCCTGAATTCAGTTACTGATCAGGTCAGATATTGTGCAATAGCGGAAACAAGAGCTTCATTTACATTTTTATCTTGCAGTTTTCAATAACTGATGTTAAGATAAAAAATATGTGAAATGAAGACATGAAAAGAGATTCGTTTTTATCGAAAATATCTATAAAATTGTACCTCTTAATAGTAATATAAAATACTAAAGGTATACTAAACAGGAAACCATGATTATTTGTAATATGAACTTGCTTCATATACATTTTTTTAAGATATCATGGGAGATCATTCACATTGATGCAAAAAGCAGAGGATATTTGTTCTGACCATGCCGGGGCAGATTGTTGAAAAATATTCATCTTATATTAGTAAAGCTATATTAATAAAGAAAGAAGGAATGACCTATGTTTGGTAACGGCAATTTAAAAGTAAATGCAGCGGGACATTTGGAAATAGGCGGATGTGATGCGATTGAGCTTGCTAAGGAATATGGTACTCCGCTTTATGTAATGGATGAGATGATTATACGGAATAATTGCAGGCGGTATAAAGAAGCCATGGATAAATACTATGATGGTTATGGACTTGTTTTATATGCAAGCAAGGCATTCTGCACTCTGGCCATTTGTAAAATTGTGGAACAGGAAGGGCTTGGTCTTGACGTGATTTCAGGCGGAGAACTGTTTACCGCTGCTAAAGCAGGCTTTCCCATGGATAAAATCCATTTTCACGGAAACAATAAAACCCCTGATGAAATAGAAATGGGAATAGACTATGGAGTAGGACGTTTTGTTGTTGATAACCATGTGGAGCTTGAAACTATAGAAAGAATTGCCAGGGAAAAAAACAAAAGAGTTGAAATATCAATCCGCATAAAACCGGGAATTGATGCTCATACTCATGAGTTTATAAAAACCGGGCAGATAGATTCCAAATTCGGTGTTGCACTGGAAAACGGTGAAGCGCATGAAATGGTGGCGGAAATTAAAAAAATAGACAATGTTGAGCTTGTCGGAGTCCACTGCCACATTGGCTCCCAGATATTTGAGCTGGCTCCTTTTGAGCATGCGGCGGAAATTCTGCTTAATTTTATCGCCGATGTGAAAGAAAAATATGGAATTACCATTAAAGAATTAAACCTTGGCGGAGGTTTTGGAATAAAGTATACGGAAAAAGACGATCCTCTTGAGTACGACCAGTTTATAGAAGCAGTTTCAAAAGTCGTTAAGAAAATTTGCAAAGAAAAAGGTTTAGGACGTATATTCATGCTCATGGAACCCGGACGTTCCATCGTCGCGCCTGCAGGCATTACCTTGTATACAGTAGGCAATGTTAAGGATATAAAGGGAGCAAGGAAATATGTGTCGGTTGACGGAGGAATGACGGATAACCCCCGTTATGCCTTATATCAGGCGGAGTATACGGCTGTTCTTGCCAGCAATCCAAAAGCTCCCAAAACGGATATTGTTACGATTGCCGGTAAATGTTGTGAATCCGGAGATCTGGTTGCCAGGGACATTAAATTACAAAAAACACAAACCGGAGACATTGTGGCAGTGCTGGCAACCGGTGCTTATAACTATTCAATGTCAATGAACTATAACAGAAACACGAGACCACCCGTAGTTCTTGTGAACAATGGAAAGCCACGCCTGATTGTGAAACGCGAAGATTATATGGATATTATCCGGAATGATATTATTCCGGATGATCTTTGATATATTTTTTCAGGTTTGTGTTGACAGCAAGAAATTATACAAATTGAAACAACACAATGGTAAAATAATATTACTGTCAAACTTATAAAGCGGGTTTTTTAGTTTCTGATTTTAGCATCGCAAGCGAATTTGATTGCAGGCGAATTTGTTTGGCTAATGCTGAACATAATGCGTTTTAAAATACGCAGTGAGTTTCGGTGGGGGATACACCCTCACTGAAAAATATTTATTCCGGAGGTTTTTAAATTTGGCAAAACCTGTTGTCGCTATTGTCGGCAGGCCCAATGTAGGGAAATCAACTTTCTTTAATTATTTAACCGGCCGCCGGATTTCAATAATTGAAGACACACCCGGTGTAACCCGGGACAGAATATATTCTGAAAGCGAGTGGCGCGGGAGGAAGTTTACAATAGTTGATACCGGCGGTTTGGAGCCATTTACAGGCGATTATATAAAGCAGCAGATTGTACGTCAGGCAATAGTCGCCATGGAAACCGCTGATGTCATCATTTTTCTTCTTGATATTAAGACCGGTCTGACAGCAGCAGATTATGAGGTAGCCACGCTACTCAGAAAAGCTGAAAAGCCGGTCATTGTAGCAGTAAACAAGGTGGATCAGGTTGGAGAAATGCCGCCCGAAGCCTATGAGTTTTACAATCTTGGAATGGGCGAAATTTACACCATATCCTCAATTCATGGTCTTGGTATAGGTGAATTGCTTGATGCTGTTTATGAGCATTTCCCGAAAGACATAAACGATGAGGATGAAGATGATATAATTAAAGTGGCTGTCATAGGTAAGCCTAATGTGGGTAAATCTTCTTTAATAAACAACATTTTGGGCGAGGAACGTGTGATAGTCAGTGATATTCCCGGGACCACAAGGGATGCCATTGATACTCCCGTTGAGCGGAACGAAAAAAAATATTCTTTTATTGACACAGCCGGTATACGAAGAAAAAGCAGAATTGAGGAGAACATTGAAAGATACAGTGTCATAAGGTCCTGGACCGCCGTGGACAGGTCAGATGTTTGCATTATATTGATAGATGCTCAGGATAATGTAACGGAACAGGACACAAAAATAGCCGGATATGCCCATGAGCAGGGTAAAGCCTGCATTATAGCAATAAACAAGTGGGATTTGATTGAAAAAGAAACCGGTACATTGGAGAATTACAGAAAAACAGTCAGGCAAAAGCTTGAATTTATGGATTACGCCCCGATTGTGTTTATTTCCGCAAAGACGGGTAAAAGAGTGGAACGTCTGTTTGAACTGATTGACTATGTTTACGATCAGGCTTCATTCCGGCTGCAGACAGGAATGCTCAATGATGTTTTAAATGAAGCCATGGCCATGGTTCAGCCTCCTTCCGACAAAGGGAAAAGGCTTAAAATCTATTACATGACTCAAACAGGCATAAAGCCTCCCACATTTATTTTGTTTGTGAATGACAGGGAATTAATGCATTTTTCCTATGAACGTTATTTGATTAATACCTTAAGATCAAATTTTGGCTTTGAGGGCACACCTATTCGTTTTATAATAAGGGAAAGAAGTGACGATAATTTATAATTTACTATAAGGCTGGGAAAAAGAATGCTGTTTAAAGTGATTTTATCTGTTGTTATCGGGTATTTGCTCGGGAGCCTGAATGCTTCCCTGATTATAGGCAAGATTTTCTATAAAAAGGATGTACGTGAGCTGGGTAGCGGAAATGCCGGTGCTACAAACACGCTGAGAACTCTTGGCAAAAGCGCTGCTGCAGCCGTGCTTGCCATTGACTTTTTAAAAGGGATACTGGCATGTTACATAGGAGGCATAACAGCAGGTTACATTGAAAACTATGGCTGGGCGGGGATGTACCTGGCTGGTTTAGCCGCTATTGCAGGTCACAACTGGCCGGTTTTTTACGGTTTCAAGGGCGGAAAAGGAGTTCTGACAACCTTTGCTGTAATTCTGTATATAAGTCCATTACCAGCT
>JAAYGP010000169.1 GCA_012727625.1 Clostridiaceae bacterium | reverse complement strand
TTCTGATGCTTTAAGGGAAAGAGCCATAAAAAAACTCAGCAAAATCGAGAAATTTTTCAAATCCGACGCTGAATGTCATATTACCTTTTCTGTTGAAAAAAGCCGCCACATCCTTGAAGTGACAATTATATCAAAAGGATTATTTATAAGAGCCGAAGAAACGACCGATGATATGTACACCTCCATTGACATGGTAATTGACAAGCTGGAAAGACAAATCAGAAAAAACAAGACCAAGCTTGGGAAAAGAATAAGACAGGAAAGTCTTATACCTGATAATTTCCAGATAGAAGAAAAGATTGAAGAGGAAAGCAGCTTTAAAATTATGAAAAGCAAAAGGTTTGCCATGAAACCAATGAATGTGGAAGAAGCCATACTTCAAATGAACCTGTTGGGCCACAACTTTTTTGTATTTTCAAATGGGGATACTGAAGAAGTCAATGTGGTTTACAGAAGAAAAGACGGAAACTATGGCCTGATTGAACCGGAATTTTAATTCTTAAATAAACAGTAAATAAATTTTAAAATAATTATTAAAATATGATTAAATGCTATTAAAAAAATTAATATGTGGTAAAATATATATAGAAAGATTATTAACCATCTGATTTGCTTATTTTGCGGCATCGTTAGTTTTACTTACATAAAGAAGGAGTTGAAACTAATGAAAAAAAGAAAAATAAAATTGTCAGAAAAGGATTTGCGCATAATAGATACGTATTCCAAGAAAAACTTATCTGAAACAATGCCGCAATTCGGGAATCAGGTTGATAATATGATGGTTCAAATGCAGGGGAAGAGTTCCATGCACAGTGGGAATAAAACAGATATATATGATTAAAGGCCGGAAAGTGGGTATTAGAATAAAATGAGCTTTTTTGATTTTTGTTCCTCCTTTATATATATATTAACTTCATATAAGTTTGTTTTGAAAAAGGCACATTATTGGAATTATCAATTATTTCATACCAGTGCCTTTTTTGTTGCATAAATTTTGTCCTGATTTATTGAAGTTTATGGATGCTTCAGGCAACCATTAAAATAAATGTGAAAGGGGTAATTGACATGCTTTTAAGAAATTGCGCCGGTGGAGTAGTTTTCTCAAATGATAAGGTATTTATCATACAGAATGAAAAGGGAGAGTGGGTTTTCCCAAAGGGGGTAATAAAAAACGGAGAACTGCAAAGCGAAGTAGCCCTCAGAAGAGTCATGGAGGAAGGCGGGGTCAAGGCTACAATTATTTCACCGGCAGGCAGAACAAACTACGAGTTTTTTTCAGTAACCCGCCAGCAACCGGTTTGTAACAGAATCACATGGTATATTATGATGGCAGAGGATGAGGAATACAAAATAGGTGAACCTGAAAAATTTAAAAACGCAGGATTCTTTCCCATAGAAGAAGCCATGGAAATGATTACCTACAGCCAGGATCGTTCATTGCTGAACGTCTCCTACATGAAATACAAGGAATTGGTTTCACTGGCAAGTTAAGGGCATAATTTGTATAAACATTTGTTGCGCGAATAAAGGCACGGCTCAGGTGTTATGCTAATACCCATAATACAGAGCTATGTGTATCCTGATGATGAAAATTACGGGTTAATTCCGTTCAATATTAAAGGCATATTTCACGCATTTAGTGCATTTGCGGCCACACGAAAACAATTATGGTGCAAAGCTTGCATAATACTATGTTTATAGTATTGCGCAAGCTTTAATGTTTATATATAAGACCAAGTTTAAATTTCATTTGGCATGTCCGACTATTTCTGGTAAAATGATTGATGGTTAAAGACCATGTTTAAACTGCGGAGTGTATAAAATGGGAACCAGTATCAATACTGTTTTAAAAGCAGGAAATGGTGAATATGAAGAAAAACGATCCAGGTTTATTTCCTGGGTATACACGATAAATACGGAAGATGAGGCTGCAAAGCTGATATCCGGGCTTAAAAAAAAGTATTGGGCTGCAAGGCATCATTGCTATGCTTATGTAATTGACGGCGATATGAAAACTCAGAAGTTCAGTGATGATGGTGAACCATCCGGAACGGCGGGGCTTCCTATTCTGGAAATAATCAAAAAAAAAGATTTGTCAAATGTATTGGTAGTGGTAATTCGCTACTTCGGAGGCATATTGCTTGGAGCTTCGGGGCTTGTACGGGCTTATGGAAAGGCAGCTTTGGCAGGGATTCTGGACGCGCAGATAATTACAAAAAAGGAATGCTTAATTGTAAATATAAATGTGGACTATCATATATATGGAAAAATACAGAATTTTATCAATACAAACAAACTGCCGGTAAGAGATACAAGATATACGGACCGGGTTGAAATGGAACTAATAATAGAAGAAGAAAAAATGGAATTTTTTCAAAAGGAATTGGATGATATTACCGGGGGAAATGCTGATACAAAAACAATCGGGAAAATATTCGCCGGATTTGATGAGAATGGCAACTTTACGGGGTAAACATGTTTTCAGGTAAACCGACCGCATAATCCGGATTTAACATTAAAAAACATTCAACCAAAACAGAGGCTTTCCGATAAAACAAACCGGTCATGGCTGCATGGATTAGATGACAGACAAAAACATAAAAAGAAAAAAGAGGTGATAAATGTGGCAGGACACTCCAAGTGGACTAATATTAAAAACAAGAAGGAAAAAACAGACGCGCAGAAAGGCAAGATTTTTACAAAAATCGGGCGTGAGATTGCTGTCGCTGTTCGAAGCGGCGGTCCTGATCCTGACGTAAATCCACGCCTTAAGGATGCGATAGCGAAAGCAAAGGCAAACAACGTACCAAACGAGAATATTTTGAGAAGCATAAAAAGAGCCTCAGGTGATATGAGCGGTGCAAATTTCGAGGAAATTGTCTATGAAGGTTATGGTCCGGGAGGGGTTGCCGTTATAGTTGAAGCGTTAACCGAAAACAGAAACCGTACCGCCGGTGATGTGCGGCATATTTTTGATAAATTTGGGGGTAACCTTGGAACAAACGGCTGCGTATCTTTTATGTTCGACAAGAAAGGCCAGCTCATTATTGAAAAAACAAAGGATATTGACGAGGATAAACTTATGATGTCCGCCCTGGAAGCCGGTGCCCTGGATGTAATTGTTGAGGATGAATATTATGAGATTGTAACGGAACCCGCAGACTTTTCAAATGTTCTGGAAAGGCTTGAGGATGACGGTTACAAATTTGAAACTGCCGAGGTAGCCATGATTCCGCAATCAACCACTGTCTTAACCGATGAAACAATGATAGCCAACATGGAAAAGCTTATTGAAAGGCTTGAGGATCACGATGATATACAGAACATATATCATAATTGGGAGCAGGATTAATCATAATAGCTTTGTTGAAGTCAATTTTTATTAAGGAATGGAGATTCAGGTTATGGCGGAAAGTAAAAGATCTTTGAATATTTCAGAAATCAAGGAAATCATTCCCCACAGATACCCCTTTTTACTTATAGACAGGATTCTTGAGGTTGAATTTGAACCTGTTATCAGGGCTGTCGGGATTAAAAATGTTACTGCAAACGAACCCTTTTTTAAGGGGCATTTTCCGGATTATCCGGTCATGCCCGGCGTTCTGATTATTGAAGCTCTTGCGCAGACTGCCTGTGTTGCGGGTATGTTGCTGGAAGAAAACAAAGGGAAGATTCCCCTTTTTACAGGGATAGACAATTTGAAAATAAGAAAGCAGGTTGTCCCCGGAGATGTGCTGAAGCTTGAAGTGGAATTCACAGCTTTAAGGCGCGGGATGGGGAAAGCTGATGTACGCGCTTCTGTTGACGACAAAACAGCTGTCGAGGGTATCATTAAATTTGCCATAGTGGACTCAAAAGGAAAAGTACAGGGATGAAAGTATTTGCCATTTCAGATCTGCACCTTTCCCTTTCTGCGAACAAGCCGATGGATATTTTTGGCCCCGAGTGGGATGATTACATGAATCGTATTGAATCTAACTGGCGTGAAAGGGTTGGTGAGGATGATCTGGTTTTGATGCCGGGTGATATTTCCTGGGCAACGTACCATGACGGAGCTGTCGCCGACTTTTCGTTCATTGAAGCGCTTCCGGGAACAAAGATAATTACAAAGGGCAACCATGATTACTGGTGGGCTACAAAAAGCAAATTAAACAAATTCAAAAAAGAACATGGACTGAACAGCATTATATTTCTGCAAAACGATGCCTGCTTTTTCAACAATCTGGTTATAACGGGCAGCAGAGGCTGGAAGAGTCCGGATGATGAAGGGTTTACTTCAGAGGATCTTAAAATATATAAAAGAGAAGTTGAAAGGCTCAGGCTTTCTCTGAAACTGACGGGAGGGCTTCAGGGGGAAATAATTACAATGATCCATTATCCGCCTTTTAGCTCAAAAGGAAAGCCAACTGCCTTTACAGAGCTTTTACAGGAGTTTGGAGTTAAAATATGCATATACGGTCATCTTCACGGAAAAAGCTGCAGTAATGCTATTGAGGGCGTATATGAAGGTATCAGGTACAATTTGGTATCTGCTGATTATCTTGAATTTATGCCGCTTTTCCTTGGGGAGTGGTAATATATAACCTGATGGCAATGTTGATGTTGCTGTTTTAAACATTCCTGCAATGTACTTTTACGGGTGTACTTTATCGGCTTTATAAAGGAACGGGGTGGGTTATGGCTTATCAGGCATTATACCGACAGTACAGGCCACAGGTATTTGATGATGTGGTGGAACAGAAGCATGTTGTTAAAACACTAAAAAATACGGTTATCTCAAAGAAGGCTGCCCATGCGTATCTTTTTTGCGGAACGCGCGGAACGGGGAAAACAACAATGGCCAAAATTTTCGCACGGGCCATCAATTGTCTAAATCCTGTGGATGGCAACCCTTGTAACCGCTGTGAAGTTTGTGAGGGGATAATAAACGGCACTATTCTGGATGTTATTGAAATAGACGCTGCCTCAAACAACAGCGTTGACAATGTTAGAAGCATTATCGACGAGGTTGTTTATACCCCGACAAAGGCATCAAAAAAAGTATATATAATTGATGAAGTGCATATGCTCTCTACCGGTGCGTTCAATGCTCTTTTAAAGACGTTGGAGGAACCGCCGGAACATGTTGTTTTTATACTCGCCACCACAGAACCGCATAAGCTTCCCGCTACCGTGTTGTCAAGGTGTCAGCGTTTTGATTTCCGCCGCATTACTGTAGGAGGAATCGCAGAAAGGCTTAACAGGATTGCAGGGGAAACAGGGGTTAAGGTTACAGGCGAAGCTTTGCAATTTATTGCATCCTTATCTGAAGGTGCTTTGCGGGACGGCATAAGTATACTTGATCAATGCATTTCCACTGGAAAAGAACCGATTGATGTAAGTCTTGTCCGGGAGGTTGTGGGTATTGCCTCCGGAAAGCTCGTGCTTGATACCGTAGTGGCGCTGAATGAAAGAAATATCAAGGAATCAATATTGAACATAGACAGGCTTTTTTCACAAGGTAAGGATCCCGGGCATTTTCTGCAAAAGGTAATCCAGCTGTACAGGGACATTCTTGTTTTTAAATCACTGGGAAGCACTGAAAATCTGCTTAGTATGACTGATGACGCAAGGGAAGCCATACCGGCATTATCAAAGAGTGTACCGGACGAAATGATTCTGGCCGCTATCAGGGAACTATCGGACCTGGAAGCGGGGATTAAATGGAGCACAAGCCCGAGAATTCTTCTTGAAACCGCGTTTATCCGTATTTGTACGAGAGAGATTAGCCGCTGTGATGATGATTTAGACGTAAAAATAAAGCTTTTGGAAAGCAGAATCAGGGAGCTGGAAGAAAAACTTTCTCAAAGCGGAGAAACAACTTTTAGGCATGAAAAAGATAAAACTGAAAATAACAGTGAATATAATAAAGATAGTATTGAAAATAGCAGCAAAAACAATGAGGAAGCAATGGCTGAAAGCAGGAATAATGATTTGGTCCGGACTTTAAGGAAATCCGGCGATGACGGGGCAAGGGAAAGCAGGGACAAGCGTGCTGAATCAGAAAAATTCTCTGAATGGAACAGCGTGCTCAATGAACTAAAAAATAAGGGCAGGATGGCTATCGTTGCAAATCTTACCGAAACAAAGGCCAGGTGGGCTGAAAATGAAACAATTGAAATAGTCGTCCCTGAAGAGGATTCATATAAAAAGCGGATGCTTTCCAAAGGGGAGAATCTTGAAATCATAACAGAAGTAATTGAAGATATTACCGGAAAGCCTCTGAAAGTTAAGGTTGTTACGGAATCAGCCGGGAAACCGGAAAGTGAGGAAAACGAGGACATACCGGAAAGGATAATAAAATTTGCAAAACAAAAGGGAATAAAATTTGATGTTATAGAATAGTGCATTTTCCAGGGCAAGTGCTATAAAGCTGAACCTTACAGCATGCATATGAAATATTGCATGCATACATAAAATGCCCGGCATGGCTGTACTTTTCCATGCCGCAACAAGATGTAAATTATTGTATATTATAAAACAAATTCCTTAATAGTATTGAATAATATAAAAAATGGATGGAAATTTATAAAAAGTATTGACAAAAGTACTTAAGAGCTGTTATAGTATAAATACTGGAAGTTTCCCGATCAGCTATTTCCCGAGCATGTATCTTTATGGTTTTTCAGCCTAAAATAATAAATGTGCTTTTAGGAGCAGATAATGTATTTAACTCCTGAATTCCTTGATCATAGATAATACCCAGATTATTTTTTAATAGCCAACGTAATATAATAGGACTGGAAGATGCCGCAATATACGCGGTTCAGGCTACGATGCCATTTGTAATATAATAAGATTAAAAGATGCCCCATGTGCAGGTGACGGGCACAGATTAGAAACAGGCAGAGTATATCTGCCCCGGTACAGATATACAGATATAAAAAATTGCATGTAATTATTTCTTTAAAAAACAGAAAAAAACCTGCTTTTATTACTTTGCCTGCTTTCAGGAAAAGGCTTGTCGTATGCGCCGGAATGATACCATCCAATGTGGTTCGTGAGCTCATTTTACAGAAAATTAATAGTTTTACAGGGAAAATAATCTTTTTATGCACACAAAAAAAAGAGTTTTTAGTATGATCTATAATAAATGCTTTCATAAAAGGTTATTAAGTCCAATAGATTTTACATAAAATTTGTCAGGTTATTTTGGAAATTATCAATTGATATAAAACATCAAAAAATATTATTTTTCATACAATAAGGCGGTGTATCATGGAAGATAGAGAAAAACTGCAAGGCAAAAGTCTGGAAGATTTGCGGTATATCGCGAAAGTAATGGGGATAAAAAGTATAACCCGATACAGAAAACAGGAGCTGATTGATAAGATCCTATCCGTTGGTGCGGAATCAGAGGAAACAGCCAAACCTGTTCAGAGCTTCGAGCAAAGAAGACTTGGACGACCTAAAAAAATTAAGGATGTGCCGGAAAGTGCTGACGCCACTGTCGGAACACAGGAGTCTGTCATTCAGCAAACAGCAGATTCTGAAGAGTCTGGTGAGGTTAAAACTGAAAGCAGGAGAACCGAAAAATCAAGCGAACCTGAGGTAAGAAAGCCGGTCAGGCGCGGATGTCCTCCTGCTGCAAAGGAAGAGGAGAAGACAGAAGAGTCCGCTGAAAGCAAAGATGAGAGTGAAACAAAAACAGAAATTGAAGAACAAAGTGTAGCCCGTCAGAATGCAGAGGATGATTCAGGCCGGGAAACAAAGGATGAAACCCGGGAAGTTGCCCAACAAAGCGATTATGTTGCGGAAGAAAAGGAAACTCAGCAGGAAAAGGCTGAATATACCAGGGATTATCGGGAAAGCACCTCAAGATATGGATACAATAAGGATTTATCGAAGATAGAGAGTGAAGAACCTGTCAGCGGAATACTGGAGGTTTTGCCGGATGGATATGGTTTCTTAAGAGGACAGAATTATTTATCGGGTCCTCGTGATATATATGTTTCACCATCCCAAATCAGACGATTTAACTTGAAAACAGGTGATAAAATCGTTGGTAAAGGCAGAATCCAGAAAGAGGGGGAAAAATTCCAGGCACTTTTATATGTGCTTTCGGTTAACGGTGAATCGCCTGAAATTGCGCAACGGCGTCGCCCATTCGATCAGCTGACACCAATTTATCCAAATCAGAGGATTACACTTGAGACCGAGCCAAAAGAGCTTTCAACCCGTTTAATCGATTTGATTGCTCCCATCGGCAAAGGGCAAAGAGGTTTAATTGTTTCACCGCCAAAAGCGGGAAAAACCATTCTGTTGAAAAAAATTGCCAATGCAATTACTCAAAAATATAACGACATTGAATTAATAGTTCTTTTGATTGATGAAAGACCCGAGGAAGTAACCGACATGCAGCGTTCAATAAGAGGGGATGTTATATACAGTACTTTTGATGAGCTGCCGGAGCATCACATAAAGGTTGCTGAAATGGTTCTGGAAAGGGCTCAGCGGCTTGTGGAACAGAAAAAGGATGTTGTTATACTTCTTGACAGTATAACCCGTATGGCCAGGGCATATAATATGACAATCCCGCCGACGGGAAGGACTTTAACCGGAGGTCTTGATCCGGGAGCTTTACACAAGCCCAAGCGCTTTTTCGGCTCAGCCAGAAACATTGAGAACGGAGGCAGCCTTACCATTATTGCGACAGCGTTGATAGACACCGGAAGCCGGATGGATGATGTTATCTATGAAGAATTCAAGGGTACTGGCAATATGGAGCTGCACCTTGACAGAAAACTTTCCGAAAAACGTATTTTCCCTGCTATCGATATTAACCGATCCGGCACAAGGCGCGAAGAATTGCTTTTATCCCAGCGTGAACTTGAATCTGTCTGGGCAATCAGAAAAGCCATGAGCAATATGGGCACCGCAGAGGTTACGGAAATGATCATAAATCGTTTGGTACAAACCAAAACAAACGAAGAATTCATTAACGGTATAAATCTTGCTTTCATACAAAAGGAAAAAAGCAGTTTCGATTTGATTTACAAGTAACATGATAGTGTGCAGATTGATAAAATACCTGATGAGGTTACGGCAAAAACAGCAATCATCAAGCCGGGCAAAACAGTTGCCTTACAAGCATATTAATTGCTGAAATACGCAATATCATAATGATAAAAGCCATGCGGGATTAGCGTGGCTTTTGTCACACTTTGCTATTAATGTCCGAAACCTGTTGTCCGGGTACATTATTTGTTCGCAACTAATTCAGTCACTTCAGGTCAGATATTGTGCAATAGCGGAACAAGAGCTTCGTTCCGCTGAAGTTTCCTCCTATTGCTCAATATCCGGGGCAGCTTTGGCAGAACCTGAATCAGGTCAGGGCGTGAAAAGTAACTCCAGGTCCTTATGGATACGTGTAATCCTCCATATAATTGTTGTATTTTTATGCATTTTAAATGTATAATAGATCTTGAGAAACCGGAGGGATTATATCTTTTATGAAAAAAATTCAGATTGGCATTTTTACAAACCGGAAAAAAGACAAGGACCTTAATATCACAAATCGTGTTGTTGAATTAATCAGAAAATACGGTATGCATCCACACCTTGCAGGTGATTTGTCGGACAGCCAGAAAGTCCGTGTGCCGTACGACAGTGTTTTTGCCATGGAGAATTCAGATTTTGTTATATCGCTGGGTGGTGATGGCACTTTACTAAGAACAGCCAGAACCATTTTCAAATATGATATTCCTGTTTTAGGCATAAATCTTGGCACTGTCGGCTTTTTAGCAGAAGTTGAGAAAAATGAAATTGAAAAGGCCATCGAGCGTTTGTCAAAGGGTGATTTTAAGCTTAAAAACAGAATGGTTTTGTCTGCGCTTGTTGACAGAAACGGTGAGACTGTTTATAAAAGCATAGCGCTTAACGATGTGGTTGTGTCAAGAGATGGCCTGTCCCGTATTATAAGGCTGAAAGTTTTGGTGGATGGGCAATTTATCGATTCTTTTCCGGGTGACGGTGTAATTATTTCAACCCCAACCGGTTCAACAGCTTACACCCTGTCGGCCGGGGGACCTATAGTACAGCCTGATATGAGGTTGATGATCACCACACCCATATGCCCTCATATATTGTATTCCCGTTCGTTCATAACAAGCCCGGAAAAGGAATTAAGCTTATCCGTGAATGACGACTATCCTGACAGCGCGACAATGACCCTGGACGGACAGGAAGGTTTTAATATTGTTGCAGGTGACAGGATTACAATAAGGCAGGCAGATAAGGATATAAGGTTTGTTTCAATAAACAGCGGAATAAACTTTTATGATGTTCTGCGGGCTAAAATACGTGTGTAGGGCGAAGAGTAAAGGATTCACATGTCAGGGTTCGCGGTCACGGTAAAAGCCGGAATCTTTAGTGTATAATTTCTGAGGTCGGAAAAGATGAAGAACTTCCGTGTATAGGGCGAAGATTAGGCTTTCAGGTTATAATATAAATAGTGAAAGGTGGCATGGCAGTTAATGAAATATAACCGGCACGCAAAGATTCTTGACATAATTGAAAAATATGATATTGTTACTCAGGACGAACTTGTCGAAAAGCTTAAGGAGCACGGCATGGATGTTACACAGGCTACTATATCCCGTGACATCAAGGAGTTGCGCCTGGTTAAGGTCATGGACTCCGAAGGAAATACAAAGTATACGGCAATAAATAATGACTCCGGTGCTTTGAATGAAAAAATGCTGACCATCCTCAGGGGCGGATATGTCTCCAGTGATTACGCAAACAACATCCTGGTTGTAAAAACACTGCCCGGTATGGCCTCAGGAGTTGCGTCATCAATTGACTCTCTTGGATGGCCGGCAATAGTTGGCACAATTGCGGGAGATGACACGATAATGATAGTCACGAGAGCTGAAAGGATAGCTGAAGAACTGCAGGAGAAAATACTCCAGCTTGTCAGGGGGAATAGGCTATGATTATCCAGTTGTCGGTGGAGAATGTCGCTATTATAGAGAAACTGACAATAGAGCTGGAGGACGGGCTTAATACACTGACCGGTGAAACAGGAGCCGGTAAATCCATACTGATCGATGCTATCAATGCCCTGCTTGGCGGCAGAGTTTCAAGGGATTTAATACGTATTGGTGAAGAAAAAGCAAAAGTTGAATCTGTTTTTCAGATACCGCCAAAGCTTGTTGATGTTTTTACCGGTATGGGCATTGACAACCTTGAGGACAATACAATTATACTGTCAAGGCAATTTTTTGCGTCAGGGAAAAACATATGCAGAATAAACGGGAGCTTTGCAACTGTATCCCAGTTGAGGGCTGTGGGAGAATACCTTATTGATATACACGGACAAAATGACAATCAGTCTTTGCTCAGAAACAAGGCCCAGATTGATTATCTTGACAGATATTCCGGTCCGGCTTTGTTATCGGAAAAGGATGAATATAAAAAAGCATTAATGAAATTTAATGAGGTTAAGAAAAAAATTAAAAACTTAAAAGAGACGGAAAAAGAAAGGGCCCGGCTGGAAGACCTTTATAAATACCAATTAAATGAGATAACTTCCGCCAATCTGAAAGAAAACGAAGATGAGGAACTTATGCGTCAAAGCAGTCTTTTATCAAACGCCGAGAGCATAATAGAAGCATTAAACAAGTCTTACACGGCATTGTCAGGCGAAGATGGCGGTTTAACCTCAGGAGCCATTGAATCAACCCAATTTGCCCAGGCGGCTATGGAAAATATATGTGGTTATGCCCCGGAATTTAAGGAAATGTCGGAAGCTCTTGCGGAAGTATCTGATAAATTGGTGGATATATCTCGCAGCATCCGTATTATGAAAGAGCAGGTGAATTATGATCCGGATCTTCAGCAAACGGTTGAGGAAAGGCTTGCTCTCATTGAATCACTTAAACGAAAATATGGAAATACAATAAAGGAAATTATAAAATACGGGGAAGATATAAAACAGAAACTTGATGAGGTATCCGATACTGAAAGCCTGCTTAAAAAGCTTGAAAAAGAGATGGCGGTGCTTGATGGAATCCTGTATGCAAAAGCTAAGAGTATACATAACATGAGGGTTAAAGCCGCCTGTGAATTAAATGAAAGGATAACATCGGAACTAGTGGATCTTGACATGCCAAAAGCTGTTTTCAGGTTGGATATACAATTTGATGAAAACCGTGAATATATGGAAAACGGTCTTGACACCATTGAGTTTTTAATTTCACCCAACCCCGGAGAGGGGTTCAAGCCTCTTGCCAAAATCGCATCCGGCGGTGAAATGTCAAGGATTATGCTGGCTATAAAAACAATACTTGCTGATGTTGATGAAACGGGTGTTTTGATTTTTGATGAAATAGATACCGGTGTCAGCGGCCGGGCTGCTTTAAAGGTAGGTGAGAAGCTTCTTGAAATCTCAAGAAAGCATCAGGTGATTTGTGTAACCCACCATGCGCAGATAGCAAGCCTTGCAAACGCGCATTATTACATAGACAAAACATTTGACGTAAACAGGACTTTGGCCCATGTTAAAAAATTGCAGGGCAAAGAACGGGAAATAGAGATATCCAGATTGTTAAGCGGTGATAATAGTGAAATCACGGCAAAACTCGCAAAAGAGATGATTGAAAAAGGAAAAGGGCTGCGAGGCGCTCATGGAAAGCATTAGTGAATTCGTTCAGCAGAACCGGGATCATGTAATTTAACTGTAGCTATATGTTAATTAGCTTAGGTTTGAGATTTTACAACCGATAAAACAAGAAGAACAAGCTCCCGATATTATTCGGGAACATGTGAAAAACAGGAGTGGTGAGATAAAAATTGAACATAAAGTGGTCTGAGCATATAACAACAGCGGTAGCTCCTAAAGGGTATCCGGAAAGTGAAATTCCTGAGATCGCAATGGTAGGCAGATCGAATGTGGGCAAGTCATCGGTGATCAACTTTCTGGCAGGCAGAAAGAACCTTGCGAGGGTTGGCAGCACCCCCGGCAAGACACGGCAGATTAACTTTTACAGCCTTGAAGGAAAGCTTATACAGGTGGATTTGCCGGTATATGGATATGCCCGCATCT
>JAAYGP010000168.1 GCA_012727625.1 Clostridiaceae bacterium | reverse complement strand
GTATAGGACTAAGATAGGTAAAAAGTATAGAATAAATGCAGAGCAAATAAAGAAACAAAGAATTTTATTTTTTTATAGAAATAAGACATGGTTTGTCCAGGGTATCAGTTATAATATAAGTAAAATTTGGAGGTAAAATCGTTATGAGGTTGAAATTACTGTTTAATTGCAAGGAAGATATAATACTTACGGTGGATTATAATTACCATATTCAGTCATTTATATACAAGAATATATCCAACGATATGGCAGATTTTTTGCATCAAAAGGGATATTGCTACAATGAAAGGAACTTTAAACTGTTCACATATTCAAAATTGTTTGGAAAATGTACATTTGATAAGGATAATAAAACATTTTGCTTTAAACCACCTGTTACATTATATATATCTTCTCCGGTTGATAATTTTATCGTAAGCTTTGCAAATCACATACTCACTAATAACGATATTTATATCAGTAAAAACAGATTGGAAGTAGAAAGCATTGAAATGGAAAGGGACAAGCCTGAAAAGGAGATATATGTTAAGACGTTGTCTCCCATTGTAGTCTACAGTACATTGTTTGATGCTGCGGGGGGAAAATATACATGCTATTTTATGCCGGGAGAAGCGAAATTCAAATCGTTAATACAGGAAAACTTAAGAAAGAAAACTATTGCATTTGGTCTTGATCCGCAGGACGGTATTTTAAACATTGAACCCATAGGAAGAATTGAACAGAAAATAATTACATATAAAGGATTCATAATAAAAGGCTCTGAGGGAAAATTCAAATTAAAAGCAAATGAAAATTTAATAAATATGGCACTTAATTCTGGTTTAGGCTCAAAAAACAGTCAGGGATTTGGCTGTATCATTAGAATTTGAAAGGAGGGAGAAATTTGATCGAGAATATTATACAACTCGGTGATATAATTCTTGGAAGTGCAGGGTTTCTTGATGCTATGATTAGCAAAGTAGAGCCATTGACACAAAAAGGCGAACAAAGATATGTCTGCAAATTTATGTTTGATACCTCAAAACAAGAGATTGCTTTTGATCTTAATGAGGAAATATCAAATGACACGTCAAAAAAATATATGTTTGTTGGTACAATTGGTGGTCCTAATTCTCCACAATGGTGTACAACCGTAAAAACGCCCGATTATTTTTTAACAGAGACCATTCCTACGCTTTTAAAGCAAGATATACCGGAGGAATATAGGACCAAAATTCAGAATGTGCTTGATACAATGTACACAAATGTAGAGGGTACAGAAGGAAAATATAAATACTTCTTAAACATTGAAAAAGCCGGAATGGGTGAAAAAATTGAAGATGTATTTGAAAAGCTTAGGGATGACAGTAAAAAGACCAACAAACAGGTTCAAAAGAGTGCCCGAAGCGAGGTCAGCAAAATTTTCTATAACTACATTAAAGAAAAATACGGATACAAAAAGGATTTAATTGGTCTTTGTGTATTATACATAGATGGGGAATGCATATCCACTTCTGGTTTCTATATTGATTTACTGGAAAGTAGTTTGCAATCGGGAAAGGGCAGCACAGATGGTCCTCCAAAAAAGAAAAGCCCGGCCAGGAGTTTCAAAAGTAGTTGCAGATTATGTGGAAGTTGTGAAGATGTTGATTTCAAACTGAAAAAGTCAAAAATAAAGTACTATATTACAGATAAAATCAATTTTGCAAGTGATATTGATGAAAAGAACTTTTATCGAAACTTCAGCCTTTGCTCGCAATGTTATCAAAAATTGCAGACAGGAGAAGTTTATGTTAAGGATTATCTTAAAACACGATTATCGCAGTTTGATATTTACTTACTTCCGCACTTTATTTTTAAAACTCACATGAATAAGCAACAATTGGATGAATGTTCTGAGATGCTAAAAAGAGCTGTTGGAAGAATATGCAGCTTTGATGAGATTATTGAATTCAGGGATAAACTGTATAATATTAATGTTTACGATGATCCATATCTCATTGATTTCGTATTCTTTGAGGCTTCAAATCAGGCAACAAAAATAAAGAAAGTTATAAAAGATCTTGAACCATCCGTGTTCGACGATATCCAGATGAATTTGGTAACAGTAAATGATGGCTACAAGGCGTATTACGGAAAATACGGTTTTGATATGAGAAGCTTCTTTTATTTGCTTCCAAGCATTAAGGGCAATGATGGTAAGTATTCAGCAAGGCTTAAGCAGCTTCTTGAGTGGTATGTTGCAATATTTACAGGAAGAAGCATTGATGTAAAAAGTATTATTGAAAATTCAATAAACAGAGCAAGGCAGATGGTAGTGAAGAACGAAGAATTTGATATGATGGACACAATTATAAAAGCCAATATGGCAATATATTTTCTTGAATTATCAGGCTGCATAAAAAAACAATCCAGGAGAGGAGGATGTGAAATTGTGATTGATTTAAAACCCGAGATTAAAGACTTTATTGAAAAAGCCGGCTATGATGAAGAAAAGACAGGTCTGTTCCTGCTGGGCGCTCTAATCGCTGAGATTGCTTACGCTCAGTATAAGAGTGACGAGAAAAAACCAATACTTAATAAGATTAATTATTGGGGAATGGATCGGACAAAAGTAATATCTCTCGCAAATGAAGTATTTAATAAGCTAAGGCAGGAAAAAATTCTCCATTTTAATGAAAAGTTATATGGAGAGTGTATGAGATTAATTGGTAAAAGTGCTTTGAATCTTCCTAAAAAAGAAATGTTGTTTTATATTCTTACCGGTTACTCTGTAACTACACCCTGCAATATTAAAGAAGCTCAGGCAAGTAAAAAATTATCAGATTCTTAAAACAGGAAAGGGGTAATAAACTATGATTAAAAATGGACAGATACTGTATCTTTATGATGCAAAATTAACAAATCCAAACGGGGATCCCGATGAAGAAAACCGTCCGAGAATGGACTATGAAAGAGATATAAACCTCGTTTCTGATTTGCGCCTAAAGCGCTATATCAGGGATTATATCCTTGATAAAGGAAATTTGATTTATGTGAGAAAGCTTAATGATTCAAACGTAGAACCTAAACAAATAATAAATGCTGATAAAATTGATAACAAGAACCAGGCGCTGGAGAAATATGTTGATGTAAGGCTTTTTGGTGCCACAATGGCAATTAAGGATAAAACAATGATATTTACAGGTCCTGTACAGTTTAATTGGGGTTATTCGTTAAATAAAGTAGAGTTGATGGAAGCAGGCATTACATCTCATTTTGCTACGGGCGAAAATAAAAGCCAAGGCACAATGGGCCGGGACTACCGTGTTAAATATTCCTTTATTGCATTTTCAGGGGCAATAAGCGGAAAACGCGCAGTGTACACAAAATTAAAGGAAGATGATTTAAACCTCCTTGATGAAGCCATGAAGAATGCTATCAAGGAACAGTTCACCCGGAGCAAGATAGGGCAGTACCCGCGTTTATACCTGCGTGTCCAATATAAAGACACGGATACCATGTTCGATGATCTGAGAAAAACTGTTAAGCTAAATGAGACCTGCCAGAATATAAGGGATATTTCTGAAGTTTCGCTTGAAGTTGATGCCTTGAAGTCGTTTATTGACAAAACAGCGGAAAAGATCGATATGATTTATTACTTCGTGGACGAAAACCTGAACCTTACATTAAATGGACAGGCATGCAAACTGGAAGATGTTATTTCGCAGGTCAATATAATGAAGCTTTAAGCTTAAAAGGTGTGATGTATATATGAATATTCTGACATTTAAGGCAACCGGAATATATGCGCATTTCAGAAAGATATATACGAATTCATCATCATTAAGCTATTACTTTCCGCCGCCTACTACGATAGCAGGTATGGTAGCGGCAATGCTTGGCAGGGAGAGGGATAGCTACTATGAAGAATTCAGAGATGAAAATTTCAAGGTTGCTGTAAAAATTCTGAAACCTTTGAGGAAAATGACCCATACCGTAAATTATATGCTGGTAAAAGGGAGAAAGGATCTTTATTGCAGAACAACCCCTACACAGATTCCGTTTGAAATACTCACAGGTGTGCAGGATGAGGTGGAATATAAGTTTTACATTTGGCATAAAGATAACGACCTTCTTTATGAGCTGTCAGACAGGATAAAAAACGGTAGGTTTGCATTTCCGCCTTATTTTGGTGCGGCACCATTTTCGTGCTTTATTTCAGGAGGGGATATAATTGAAACAGAAGAAATTGTGAGTGATTCTTTTGTTTCCATACATAGTGTAATAAATGTTCAGCATGTTGTGGATGATTCCATAGAAGTAATCAATGGTTTAACGAGGATTATAAAAGATATAATACCGGTGGCTTTTAATGCGGACAGAGTTCCGGAAAGAACAGCTGGGGTAATTTTTGACGAAAAATGTACACCAATCAGGTTGAAACTGAATACCAAATATTTAAGTATAGGTAATGAAAACATAGTGTTTATATGAAGCGATAATACGCTGAAAGTTGGTGGTACAGTGGTATTTCGTTCTCATAAGGATCCGGATAAATTGTTAAGGGTACACTTGGAAGAAGTATGCCGAATTGCGTGCAATAATGCTCTGTACAGGAATGAAATTCAGATTGCTTCTTTAATGCACGATTTTGGTAAGTACACATCGTACTTCCAGGAATACCTTGACACCGGTGTTGAAACTGCCCTTAGCCGGCATGGTTTTATTTCTGCTGTTGCCGCTGCCTATATTTCTCTTAAAACGGTTGATGACTTTAGTTCTGCCCTGACTCTGTACAGTTGCGTTATACATCACCACGGCAACCTAAGGAGTTCAGGGCATAACCTTCCTCGAAGAAGGGGTATGATAAACCGGATTCATGATGCAAATCTTATGGATAAAATAAAAAATGCATATATGCAGTTAGAAGATATGAAAAAAAACCTGGACATCATATGCAATGACTATAATAATTTTGAATATGGGCAGCTGATAGGAGAATTTATTGTTAATGGTAAAATTGAAGACATCCTTATTAAGCTGAAAAATATTGAGCTTAAGGAAAAACCGGACTACATAAAACACCAATTTATATATTCACGTCTGATTTATGCTGACAAAATAAGTGCTTCAAATACTATATTGCCTGCTGAGAAATATGTTACATACGATAGGCTTAATATTGCAAGAAAAAAGATTTGCTCTGCAGAAAGTGACATTAACAGTATAAGAACTAATATTTTCAAGACGGTTCAGGAGACCTTGATGTCAGACTGGAGCAGATCAGATATATTTACTATTACAGCTCCCACAGGAACAGGTAAGACATATTCCGGTTTTTTTGCCGCTCTAAAATTGAAAGAATTGGCAAATATGAGTGGCAGAATAATATATTCTCTACCTTTTACATCTATAATAAACCAGAATTATAATAGCCTAAAGAAATTATTCGTTGATTCCGGCGCAAGAGAGGACAATTATATATTAATGCATCACCATCTTGGCGATATTGCATACAAAAGTGCCGATAGTCATAATAAATTATCGTACGAAAACGAAAAAGAGGATTATACAGTAATACAGTCACAGCTGCTGATTGAATCATGGAACAGCGGTATAATTATTACTACGTTTGTGCAGTTGTTGGAGACTATATTGGGAATACGCAACAAAATGCTGAAAAAGTTTCACTGCATAAAGAATAGTATAATTTTAATTGATGAAATACAGTCCATAGACATAAAATATCACAAAATAATTGAGGAATTGATGAAATGTACCATAAAAAAATTAAATTGCAAAATTATTATGATGACTGCAACAAAGCCTGTTATTTTTTCTGAAGCACTGGAGCTTTTGCCTGACCATAAAGGTTATTACAGCATGTTTAACAGAACAAGGCTTTTGATTGATTTAACTCCAGTGACATGTGACGAGTTTGTAAATAACTTTATTAAAAACTATAATAAAAATAAATCGTATTTAATTGTATGCAATACAATAAGGCAGTCATTGGACATTTATACAAAACTCTCACAAATTGAAAGTTTCAATAATGATGTGCTTTTTTATTTATCAACAAATATTATTCCCAGGCAAAGAGAAAAGGTCATTTGTGAAGTAAGCGAAATTTTAAGGTCTGAAAATGTTCAAGAAAAGCCGATCCTTGTTTCTACTCAGGTTGTAGAAGCTGGAGTGGATATGGATTTTGATGAAGTATACAGAGACATTGCTCCGCTTGATAGCATTATTCAGTGTGCAGGCAGATGCAACAGGAGTGGTAGGGAGACAAAGGAATTTTATTACGGCAATGTTCATATTGTTAACATGGTTAAGGACGACAAACCAGAAAGATTTGCATCAATGATTTACAGGCCCAATTGGCTTAATTTAACTGTAGAATTATTGGAAGACAGAAAAACAATAGAGGAGCATGAATACCTGGAAATAATTAATAAATATTTTGAAGCTGTCAAACAATGTACTTCAGACGTTAAATATAACAAATATAAAAAAGCCGTAAGTGAATTAGATTTTGATGTTATTGGGGAATTCAGCCTGATAAAAGAACAGGGAGGATACATTGATGTATTTATTATAGTTGATGATGAAGCTGAAGAAGTATTTAAATCATTTAATAATGCTTTAAACATAAAGGATATCAAAAAAAGACAGGAAAGACTTTTGCGAATAAGAAAAGAAGTCCTGAAAAATACCATTTCTGTACCTCTTAAGTACCGAACAAGGCTTGAATCAAACACACATATGTTCTACCTCCCAAGAGAAGCATGTGGGGAAAATGGCATATATTCAGATAATACAGGTTTCAAACGAACTGAGGATTTCGATCAGTTCTTTTAATACGGGTGAGATATATGGATGTAAACGGGACTTTGGTGTGGTATTACAATATATGCAAACGAGAAGTATGGTTGATGTCACATAATATTGCACCAGATCAAAATGATACAAATATTGATATAGGAAGATTCATCCATGAAACAAGCTATAAAAGAAATAAGAAAGAAATAATCTTCGGCAATGTAAAATTTGATGTTTTATTAAAAGAAAAAAACAAGATATTAATTGGTGAAACCAAAAAAACCTCCAGGTTTGAGACAGCATCCAAATATCAAATGTTATATTATCTTAAAATATTGGAAGAGGCAGGGATAGAGGCAAAAGGTGTGCTGCTTTATCCTGAAGAAAAGAAAAGAACTGAAGTGATTCTTGATGAGAAAAGCAAAGATGAGCTTAATGAAATTATTGAACAAATTAAACAAATTATAAAACTTGATACTCCACCGAAACCAGATTCCAAAAAATACTGTAAAACTTGTGGGTATAGAGAATTTTGCTATGCTTAAGAGGTGATAGAGTTGAAAAAAGACATTTACATTTTCACTGGTGGAGAATTGAAGCGAAAGGACAATACTTTGTTTTTTGATGGGGAGAACGGAAAGAAATATATTCCTGTTGAGGAAACTGATAATATTTGGGTTTTTGGTGAAGTAACACTAAACAAACATTTTTTAGACTTTGCCTCTCAAAAAGAGATTTGCATTCATTTTTTTAATTATTATGGCTATTACAGCGGTTCATTTTATCCGCGGGAGCACTTGAATTCAGGACATGTCATATTAAAGCAGGCTGAATATTATTTGGATAATGAAAAGCGTCTGGATATCGCCAGGAGAATTGTGCGGGCATCACTGAAAAATATGATTGTCGTACTGAAGTATTATAATGCCAGGGGTGTGGATTTAGATAAATCAATTGACAGGATTAATAGTTATATTGAAAAAATTGATACATGTAATACGATTGATGAGTTAATGGCTTATGAAGGTAACAGCAGGGATCTATACTACAGCGAATTTAATAACATTATAAAGAACCCGGACTTTGAGTTCAGGATAAGGAGCAGAAGACCTCCGAAAGACAGGATAAATGCATTGATAAGCTTTGGTAATTCAGTCTTGTACACAATAGCATTAGGGGAAATATACAATACTTACCTGGATCCCCGTATAGGCTTTCTTCATACAACAAACGCAAGAAGATTTTCTCTCAATCTTGATATTGCTGATATTTTTAAACCTGTATTGGTTGACAGAGTTATATTTTCATTACTGAATAAAAACATCATTACAAAAAAAGATTTTGTTAAGGAACTCGGAGGGATTATTTTAAAAGATGATGCAAGAAAGCGATTTATTCAGGAGGTTAACAGCAAATTTGCTACTGTAATTAAACACCCGAAGCTTAATATGAATGTAAGCTATAAAAGACTTATTCGGTTAGAATTATATAAGTTGCAAAAACACATTATTAATGATGAGCTGTACGAGGGTTTTGTTGCAAGATGGTGAAATGTAAGGGTGGGTTCATATAGGTGTTTGCAATATTATATTATGATTTCGGAGAAAAAAGGGTAGCAAAAGCATTAAAAATTTGCAGAAAATATTTAACTCATGTGCAAAACTCCGTATTCGAAGGTGAGATAACTGAAGCTAATTTAAAGAAACTGAAATATGAATTAAAAAGCAAAATGAATGAAGAAGAGGACTCGTTAATTATTTATACATTTCAAAATATGAAATATTCTAAACGGGAAGTATTTGGAAAGGAAAAGAATACAACTGATGTAATCATATAGTTGTGTTTCATTGCACCTTGACAACTAGGAATTGTTTTAATTGGCAGTTTATAAACTTTTTTTGTCGATGTGCAATAATGCAAATATACAAGGGGTTTGACAAAAATAAAAAGTCGCTTGATGCTGGATTTTGTGGTAGTATTAAATTAAAGAGCAAGCTGATTAAAAAAGCGTGCCTTTATTTTTACAGGTTTTACGGGTTTCCGGCCTACCTATGAGGAATTGAAACTTGTCCTGCCTCGTGCGACAGTGCTTGTCTGCGACAGTTTCCGGC
>JAAYGP010000167.1 GCA_012727625.1 Clostridiaceae bacterium | reverse complement strand
CTGCAAAGGTATCCCCGTAAAATTGAACGGCAAAGAGATGAAGCCTGTGGAACTTATTACAGAACTCAACCGCGTTGGCGGTGAAAACGGAATCGGGATAATTGATATTGTGGAAAATCGTCTGGTCGGAATGAAATCCAGGGGCGTTTATGAAACACCCGGAGGGACTATTTTATATGCGGCACATCGGGAGCTTGAGCTTCTTTGCCTTGACCGGGACACACTGCATTACAAGGATATGATTTCCATGAGGTTTGCTGAGCTGGTTTATTACGGGCAATGGTTCACTCCTTTGCGTGAAGCTCTTTCCGCTTTCGTTGATGTAACTCAGGAGAATGTAACGGGAAAGGTCAGGTTAAAGCTTTACAAGGGTAATATAATACCCGCGGGCAGCGAATCCCCGTATTCACTTTTCAGCGAGGAATTATGCACTTTCGGCGAGGATAGCGTTTATAACCAGAAAGACGCTGAGGGATTTATCAATTTATATGGCCTTCCAATCAAAGTACAGGCAATCATGAAGAGTAAAACCGGATTGAAGGATTAAGCGCTTAGTCTTTGTACAGTTTCAACTCGGCGCAGAGAAGCAGCACAGCAAAGCCGCAAGTGCATGATTAAAATGATTCCTTTTTGTTGCTGCAAGACAATAATTAAGATATGGAGGTAGCCAAATGAAACTTTGGGGTGGCCGTTTTTCAAAATCCACGGATGCCATGGTGGATGACTTTAATTCATCCATTCGTTTTGACAGCCGTATGTTCAGACAGGATATCAAAGGCAGCATGGCACATGTAAAAATGCTTGGGAAATGCGGAGTTATCCCAAAAGAGGATTCTGATTTAATTTATAAAACTCTTGGGGAAATCATGTCGGATATTGAAAAGGGCATTGTGGAATTTGAGATTGATGCCGAGGACATTCACATGAATATAGAAAAAATACTGACAGAACGTATCGGCGATGTCGCAAAACATTTGCATACAGGCAGAAGCCGCAATGATCAGGTAGCCCTTGATATCCGCATGTATCTTAAAGATGAAGTAAAGGAAATCCGCGAAATGATAAAATCTCTCATTGAGGTATTATTGCGTTTGGCTGAGGATAACCTGAAAGTCTTAATGCCGGGATATACCCATCTGCAGCGTGCCCAGCCCATTACCTTTGCGCATCATCTTATGGCTTATGTTCAGATTCTTTTAAGGGACATGGAGCGTTTGGCTGACTGCTATAAACGCCTTGATGTAATGCCTTTGGGTTCGGGAGCTCTGGCTGGCACAACATATCCTCTTGACAGGGCTATGGTTGCCGAGGAATTAGGCTTTAGCGCCATAACCGAAAACAGCATTGACGGAGTCAGTGACAGGGACTTTGCAATTGAACTTGCATCATGTCTTTCCATTCTCATGATGCATTTAAGCCGGTTCAGCGAAGAAATTGTACTTTGGTGCACCCATGAGTTTTCCTTTATCGAGCTTGATGATGCCTATAGCACAGGAAGCAGTATTATGCCCCAGAAAAAGAATCCTGACATAGCTGAGCTTGTACGGGGCAAAAGCGGCAGGGTTTATGGAAATCTTGTTGCCCTGCTGACAATGATGAAAGCCCTCCCTCTTGCCTACAACAAGGATATGCAGGAGGACAAGGAGGCAATATTTGATTCCGTTGATACGGTAAAAATGTGCCTGCCGGTCTTTACAAAAATGATAGATACAATGAAAGTAAAGCCGGATAAAATGCTTTCCGCAGCAAAGGCAGGGTTTACCAATGCTACGGATATTGCAGACTATCTTGTGAAAAAGGGCATACCTTTCCGTGTTTCTCATGAAATCATAGGTAAAATGGTAGCCTATTGCATTCAGCATAACAAAAATATTGACGAGCTTACACTGGATGAGTTGAAAACTTTCTCTGATAAATTTGAACAGGACGTTTATAAGGCAATTTCACTCGAAACCTGTGTTAATGAGCGAAAACTTCCGGGCGGACCTGCTGCTGAAAGCGTAAAGGCATCAGTTTTAAAAGCCAGGAGCAAATTAAAGACCCTGTTTGAAACAGAAAAGATGCGCTGTTTTTAAATTCTTTCCTGAAAAAGCAATGGCAAAAAAAAACTCCGGCAGGTTTCCTCCGGAGTTTTCAGTATGGTCTTGCTTTTTTATCAAGGGCTTTACCCATGCTATACCAAGAATCCCTTAGCTTTCCTCTCATCGTTTCATCCAGAGTGCTCTCAATAACATCATTAAATTGTCTGCGCATTCTATGATATTCACGAATATCAAATTCTTCTTTTTGCAGTAATTCATCCATATCTTCTATCCAGTCAAGAAGATAATCAATTCCCATAAATTCTCCGGTTGCCTTTTTCTTTAAATGAGCAACAACCAGTTTTACAGCTTTTCTTTTAACATCCGCATCTGTTAACTGCTTCTTTTTTCTTTTTTCTTTTTTTTCTGTGTTAGTATTCATAAACTCAGCTCATCTCCCTTCTTTTTCAGGTAATAAACTAAAATCAGCACTCGCAAAGAAACTGAATTTTGCGCATTACCGTTTAAATCTCTTAAGCATAATATTCAAAAGCATAATAATATTCAAAAACGAATAAGTTCAGCCTAAACGCTTACATACTAAAAGCGCATTGCTTATACGCTCTTTGCGAATTCTGATGTATTTTTCTGTTTACAGAAAACTTCACTTTCCTATAAGCTTGCAGCCTGACATTAATATGAAATAGTACTAAAGGCGCAAATTAAAAGATGCTGTTCTTGAATGATTATCCAAAATTCATAGATTACTGGATATTATCATTATACAACATATAAAATTTAAATGCAAATTTGTTGCAATTTTTGTTTCTGCCAGGCATTGACAGCGTTACTGTTCACACCCTGATTCAGTAACTTAACAGGTCATATATTGTGCAATAGCGGAAACAAGAGCTTCATTCCGCTAAAGTTTCCTCCTGTCGCACATATCTTTTGACAGAACCTGTGAACAGTACCTGTCAGCAATTTCCGGAATATCTTTGACCGTATTAATATGTTATAAGCTCTTTGCCGTTTAATTTTTCAATGCTTATATTTCCCTTTTTTCTTTCGGGAACTACCACTGTATCCGGATCCCCGTCGCTAATATACATTCTGTCCCTTGTCATTAAAGGAAGCCAATATGTCAAGTCAAACCTGGTTTCAACTTTTCCTTGGGAACGTATGCGACGGACATATGCCGGATTATAATCGACGTGTATGGATGGGACGCTGGGTAAATAGCCAACCGCCATTATTGATTCATTGTGGTACTGCACGCCCTCATACATTCCCTTCACCAAATAATCAGACAAATCTTCCGGAGCTTTCCCGCCATGGGGTAATGCCAGTGAATAAAACTTTAAGCCATCCATAAGCTCATTCAGATATTTTTCATTTTTCCCCAGTCTTTCATTTAATTCGGCTTTGCTTGTTACGGTTTCTAAACTTTTGTGACCCCATGTGTGATTGCCAACTTCAAAGCCATAGCTTAATAATATCTCCAGCCTTTCCTTAAGGGTTCCGGCTCCCTCAAAGGTTTTATTTTCTTTATCCATATTCAGATAAAAAATCCCCTTAAGGCCAAAGTCAGGGTGTTTTTCATGGAATTTCAGCATTACCCCGACTGCTGATTTTGGATTAACCTCAAGTTTGCCATTCACTTCAATCAGATTATACTGCCCCGGTGTTCCGTCATCAAATGTAAACACCATGGGTATCTTCCCTGCGGGCACATCAATATTGTGATCTATAAAATCGCGCATGCTTATAAGTCTGTAATCGCTTTCATATAATGTTTCCAGAAGCTTCTCAAATTCATCAAAGGATGTGGTCCACTCGATGTCGTTTGTGCTGTTTAAGTCTTCGATAAAATTGTGGAACATAACTATCGGTATTTCCCCTGATTCATTGGGTCTGATCACTGAATAATCAACAGGATCTTTAACTTCCTCAGTGCTTGTCTGCCCTTGCGTTGTAGTTGCAGGTGAAGCAGGCTGGGTGGGCTCAGCCGGCTGGGTAGTGCCAACCGTATCGCTGGTTTCAGTATGCTGCGCTACCGTTGTGGTTGTTACTGCTGTGGTGGACAATGGCGGCACATCAGGCTCTTTATTATTTCGTCTGTTGATAAAAAATATTAAAACAAGCGAAACAACCACCGCCGATAGTATTACTGTAAATGTCTTTGATCTTCTCATCTTTTGCATCTCCCCCAACCCATATAATCAATAAAAAAAATTATCCAATCAATAAAAAAGCGTGCCTGATTGCATAACAGCATTATAATACAAACAGGCCACTGCTTCAATATTAGCATTAAGTGTGAACAGTAACCATGGGTTGCTGTCGGTTCTTTTGCATAGTTCTTGGTATTCATGGTAAGTTTTGTAAGGCACAGGTTTAAGCAGAACTAAAAAACTATTTTTTATACTTTTTAAGCGGATCGGGAAATTTACTTTTAAAGCCGCTTCTGCTGAACGGCTTTCTTTTCCTGCCGGCTCCAAGCATACTCCCGATTATTCCTGCAAGAACACCCGTAACAATCATAACAATCGAGCGCTGGCTCAGCATAAAATCCTTATAAATTATACTGCTTAGAAGGTACAGGATTAGCATGTAGATTAACCCCGTCAATCCACCTTTTATTATGCCTTCTTTTTCATTATATAAACCAGCTTTATACCCGGCTGCAAACAGCCCGGACAATGTCGCCAGAAGTACGGCATAGGTTGTGTATTTCTCCGGAAAATCAGTAAATGTCAATACTGCAGCCAATATAAACATTGCAGGAATGGTAATGGCGAATGCCGTTATCAATGCTGCTGCAATTCCATAACCAGCTCTTGCCGCCCCCATACGGCCATCTGTTTTTTCTAGCATACTCCGTCCCCCAAAAATACAACTTCGCTTCAATTTATGCAAAAACAAAATGTTTTAGAACAGGAAAAGCTGTTTGTAATTTCTGATTTCAGAACAAT
>JAAYGP010000166.1 GCA_012727625.1 Clostridiaceae bacterium | reverse complement strand
TGATTTTCATATGTTGTGTCCTGAATCATATCAAGCATATGCGCGGCATACGCAAGAAGTGAAATGTCCTCCCTTATTTTATAAAATGAATCGAGTATATCACACGTGTTTAATATGTACATACCCTTTCCTTTATACAAAGTCCAATCGCAATAAGAAAAAATCTGAGTTCCGGCAGAATACCGGTTTCCGCTGCGACGCGCCCCCTTGGCACAAACCGATATTTTGCCAAGCTCATCGGTAATTACAGTAAGAATCTTATCATATTCACCGGAAGTTACTTCCCGGGCAACGATTCCTTTTGCTTTGAAATAAGACATCCTTCACCATCCACAATGTTCTCTTCACCTGCTTCAATACTAAAATCAGGCTTATTGTTTTTTACATTCCTGTATTGAATATAATACTCAATATTACCTGTACTTTTGAACATATTCCATGCTAAATCCTTTAACATAATATCCCCCTCAAATGCTGTTGTATATTTGGCATCAATTCATAAGGCAGTAAATAAACCGTATTTTGCTTATGTGCTTTTTACTTTATCCGTCATACATAGTTTTTGCATCGCTGATTGATTTATGTATACCATTTCAAACCAAACATATTATTATATAACTTTAATGTAAAAAGCATTTACCCATACTCAACAGAGAGGGATTTATACTATCTCAGTTATGATAAAGTTTTTTTGTCTGATACTGAGGTTCACAAGTAATATTAATACCAAGTTTTTGAAAAACATTCTCATCAACCCTTGACAGTATTACGGTTGAATGAGCGTCACACCCCTGCAGCTTTGAAAGCTGTTTCAGGGCCAATGCTGCAGTCGGGTTTGTAGCGGCACAGATTGACAGCGCTATCAGTATCTCATCGGTATGTAAACGTGGATTGTGGTTGCCCATATGTTTTGTTTTCAGAACCTGTATCGGCTCTATAACGATTGGTGAGATCAGGTGTATATCATGGTGAATCCCGCCCAGCTCCTTCAGCGCATTTAACAGCGCTGCCGCTGATGCGCCAAGCAGAGGTGTCGTTTTCCCCGTAACTATTTTCCCGTCAGGCAGCTGCAATGCCACCGCAGGTCCCCCTGTGGCTTCAGCCCGTTTTAAAGCCGCATCCACAACAGGCCTGTCGGCTGAGGAAATACCCAGTTGGTTCATAATAAGCTCCAGCCTGTAAACTTCGGAACGTTCGGCTACCCTGGCGCAGCGCGCACCGGGTGTTATAGTAACGACGTATTATTTCCTGTTCAGACGCTTTGCGAACCACTTCATCATCGGTTATACAAAATCCGACCATATTGACTCCCATATCTGTGGGGCTTTTATAGGGAGACTTTCCGGCTATTTTTTCAAATATTGCGTTCAGCACCGGAAAAACTTCGATATCCCTGGTGTAATTTACGGTTGTAATACCATATGCCTCAAGATGGAAAGGATCAATCATGATAACATCATTCAAATCTGTCGTGGCTGCTTCATATGCCAGATTGACCGGATGCTTAAGAGGGAGGTTCCATATCGGAAAAGTCTCAAACTTGGCATATCCTGCCTTTATATCCCGCTTGTAATCATGATAAAGCTGCGAAAGACACGTTGCCATCTTTCCGCTTCCCGGCCCGGGAGCAGTAATAATTACCAGCGAACGCGATGTTTCAATATAATCATTTTTTCCATAACCATCATCACTTACTATCAATGGTATATTTGACGGATAGTCAGGTATGCAGTAATGCCTGTAGGCTTTTATTCCGAGATTCAGAAGTCTTTTTTGAAAAAGATCCGCCGTGTGCTGGGAATTGTAATGGGTTATGACAACACTGCCGACATACAGACCTATATCCCTGAATGCGTCTATAAGACGCAATACATCCAGATCATACGTAATGCCCAGATCCCCGCGCCGTTTGTTTTTTTCAATATCTTCCGCGTTTATTATTATCACTATCTCAGCCTGATCTTTAAGCTCCAGAAGCATTTTCACCTTACTGTCCGGTTTAAAACCGGGCAGTACCCTGGATGCGTGATAATCATCAAACAATTTGCCGCCAAACTCAAGATACAGTTTTTCTCCGAAAGTCGATATCCTCTCAAGAATTTTTTGTGATTGCAACTGAACGTATTTTTCATTATCAAACCCGATCTTATTCATCATTTTCTCTCCCGTAAATTTGCAGTATGATTTTTTAAACAGCCATGCATTCAGCCTGGTTTCAAAACAAATAAGCGCCTCGTAGTGGAGACGCTCACATTTTTTAACATGATGCCCTTATAAGTATAACATCGGAATATGACTTATTACAAGGGTTTATTAAATACACATTTTTTAAGTTTAGCTGTGGTGTTACTGTTCACAGGTTACGTTTACAGGTACTGCGATATTTAAGGAAAGAACCATAAAGCTTTTTAAAGTGAAGCTCCTGCTTCCGCTATCACGCAATATCTTATGATGCCTTAAAAGCACTGCCGTTATTGCTGTCCTTTTATTTATATCCCAGCTCCCTTAGCATGAAATCATTGTTTCGCCAGTCACTTTTTGTTTTAACCCAAAGCTTCAGAAAGACTTTCGCTCCAAGAAGGTTTTCTGAATCCTGCCGGGCCAATGTACCTATTTTCTTTAACATATCACCGTTTTTCCCGATAATAATTCCCTTATGGCTCTCTTTTTCGCAATATATATTTGCATGGATCTCAAGAAGCTCCTTATCTGCTTTTTCCTTAAATAATATTACTTCAACACCCACTCCGTGGGGAACTTCATCGCTAAAAAGGTTTAAAATCTTTTCCCTGATTATCTCCTGTACAAGGACTTTCCCGGGCTGATCCGTCAGCATATCCGCCGGGAAATACGGCTCACCCTCAGGCAGCAGCCTGATAATCTCATCCATGACTATTTTTTTTGTCTCAGAATCTATGGCTGATATGGGTATTATATGCTCAAAATCCATAGCCTTGCTGTAAGTATAAATTAACGGAAGCAAACCGGGCTTTTCCACAAGATCCACTTTGTTAATCAAAAGTATAACCGGTGTTTTAACCTTTTTCAGGTTATCTATTATTGATAAATTCCCATGCCCGATTGTTTTGTCCGTTGCTTCAACCATATAGAGGATTATGTCAACTTCCTCAAGAGTAGCCGTGGCTGATTTCATCATGTAATTGCCAAGTTTGTTTTTGGGCCGGTGCATTCCCGGAGTGTCCATAAACACAACCTGGTAATCATCCGTTGTGACTACTGTTTTTATAGTATTCCTTGTTGTTTGGGGCTTATCAGACATAATCGCAATTTTTTCACCTGTTAAAAGGTTTAACAAAGTTGACTTGCCCACATTGGGTCTGCCGACAATTGTGACAAAACCTGAACGAAAACCCATAATATAAATCCTTTCCTTATTTTGTTTCAAAGTAAATCCTTTTTTGTGAAAGCGTGGGGAAGAATGTCTTTCAGGGTATATTCCCTGTATTTGCCATCTTTATTGCTGCAAATAACGCGCGTTTCATCGTTGCCGAATTCGGCTATTACCTGCCTGCAAATTCCGCAGGGGAAAGTGTAATCCTCACTGTCACTGGTTATTGCAATTGCTTTTAAAGCAGTCTCTCCATCGGAAACGGCTTTTACCACAGCAGTTCTTTCAGCGCATATTGCCGCGCCATATGAGGCATTTTCCACATTGCATCCTGTGTAGACCTTTCCGTTTCCTGTATACACTGCGGCTCCGACTCTGAAATTTGAATAGGGCACATAAGCATTTTTTTTCGCTTCCATTGCCTTTTCAATTAATGTATTTTTTTCCATAAGCCCTCCAAGCCCGAATAATAATATTTAAACTAATCCTAACAACCCACACCATCAATTTTAATATAACATTAATCAGGATACAATATCCATTCCTTTTCCCTTATGAACGTCCGGCATCGTTAATGTTCACACCCTGACCTGGTTCAGTTTCTGCCGGAGCTGCCCCGGATATTGAGCAATGACGGTTACTGTTTACTGG
>JAAYGP010000165.1 GCA_012727625.1 Clostridiaceae bacterium | reverse complement strand
TAAAAATGAAAAACCGGAAAAAAGTAATTCATTAAATATTAAATCAATTGCATCTGATTTGTTCAGTTCAGGAAGCATTTTATCCAAAATGGTGCTTGTATTTCTTTTGTTGATTATTGTACCGGTTACCACAATAGGTTTTATTACTGCCAACACTGCCTCAAAAAACATGATAAAAAGTGCGCATGACAGTATAACCGCATCCACGCTGCAGACGGCAAATTATTTTGATTTGTATCTTGAAAGGGCTTATCAGATATCAATGCAGGTGATTTCAAATAAGGCGATACATGATTATCTTACCGTTGATCCGGAAAAAGTACCCACAACTGAAAGAATTAAAATGAAGGATCTGGCTACAACGGAATTGGCTGCAATCAGCTCAACATCCAAAGGTATAGAGGCGAAAGTGATAGACAACTCAGGTATATTGCTTGACCAGTTTACACCCCTGGATATGGAACCTGTAAAGAAAACCGATTGGTATAAAACCGTAGTTGAGGGGAGAGGCTCATCTTTCTGGATAGATTACAGTGAGAGCATGCCGATTTATGATAATAACAGATATGGCTTGTCATTGGTAAGGCAGATGAGATCCATGACTACCAATAAAGAAATAGGCATTGTGTTTGTAAATGTACTGTATTCAAGTATATCTGAGTTTTTATCCAAAATTGATCTTGGAATGAATGATTCTACTTACCTTATGTCCAATGAGGGCAAAGTTCTGTCAGCTGATGGTTACAATGCCGAGGAGGCACTCTCGCAAAAACAGTTTATACAGGAAGTGAAACAACGCTCTGAACAGAGTGAAACAGGGCTTTTCACTGTTAACGAGAGCGGACTGGAGCTTCTGGTTGCATATACAAAGTCTCCGGTCACCGAAGTTACAGTCATTACAACCGTACCATATTCCACTATTTCGGAAGGTGCAAGACAAATAACCAAAACCACAATACTGGCAGGTGTAATATTTGTTATTCTGGCTGTGGCTTTTGGCTTTGTGTTTTCACTCAGAATGACGGTTGTGATGAAATTCATAATGGAAGTAATGGCAAAGGCAGAGCAGGGGGATCTTTCAGTTTCCCTTGCGATTAAACGCAAAGATGAGCTTGGGAAGCTTGCCGGCAGCTTTAACAGCATGCTTGCGAAAATAAGGGAGCTGATATTGCAGAATAAAAAAGCAGCCGAGGAAGTTGTCGCGTCTTCAGACAAGATGGCAGTAATTTCAGCGGAATCTTCCCGGATATCATCGGATATAGCCCATGCTGTTGCAGAGGTTGCGGCAGGTTCATCCAACCAGGCATCAGAAATAGAAACCAGCGTTAGAAATGTTTCACAGCTTGCCGACAGAATCTCACTGGCGGTTGAGAAGACAATAGTTATGGAAGAAGCGTCGGAGACCATGAAACAATTGTCCGATTTCGGGATTACCACAATTGACGCTCTGAATGAAAAGACCGCAAAAACAAATGAAATAACACTGGATGTTGTTAAGGAAATAAATCAGCTGAATGAATATGTAAAGAATATAAACGTTATAACGAACGTGCTTCGCGGTATTGCGGATCAGACCAATCTTCTTGCGCTGAACGCTGCCATAGAGGCAGCCAGGGCTGGGGATGCGGGCCGCGGGTTTGCAGTTGTGGCGGATGAGATAAGAAAACTTGCGGAACAGTCCAACAGTCATACCCGGAACATACAAAGCCATATTGAAAATATCTTTAAACAGGCCCAGAGCTCAACCAAACTTGTCGGAGAAGCTGAAGCCAGCTTCAGGGAGCAGAGCGGGATGGTATCAAATACGGCTGAGGCATTCTCCAGGATTAACACGACTATTGCCTCAATGGTTGACAATATAAATCAGCTTGGCAATGTTATAAATGATATGGACTCATTCAAGGAAAAAGTATTATCCAGCATGGAAAACATATCCGCGGTTTCGGAGGAGGTATCCGCGTCAACCCAGGAGGTTTCAGCCTCCACGCAGGAGCAGCTTACATCAATCGAGCAGCTTGACGACATGGCAAGACAACTTAATGAAATGGCAG
>JAAYGP010000164.1 GCA_012727625.1 Clostridiaceae bacterium | reverse complement strand
TGATTGCATATGGGGGCGCACGGTTTGTAATTGACAGTATGCGTTTTGATCTGAAAGTGGGCGATGTAAACATAAACCGTTTGCTTGGGATTGTTTTTGTAATTGCGTTTACAGTGGTTTTCATTATAAGGCGCATACGTTTGAAAAAAGAACCGTTGGATGACGCGGACTATAAGCCAAGCCGTTACAGAGAAATAATAGATGAGATGGGTGATGAGCCGGAGGATTCGAAACAGGAAGATTCCGAGAGTGCTCAAAATGGTCCGGACGAAAGTACGGATGACTTTCAGACTTCCGTTTCAGCTGATGGGGAAGACATGCCTGAAGTAACAGAAGAACCTGATGATAAGGAAAAAGTATCTGAGGAAACAGATGAACGGGAAAGTAAAGAAGAAAAGTCCGGAATAACTGGTGAAATGGAATATAAAGAAGAAAAGTCCAAAATAGCTGGTGAAATGGAATATAAAGAAGCAGAACCTGAAGCAACAGGTGAATTGGAAGAAGAAAAAGAAAAACCCGGAGCAGATGAATAGTATAGCCGATACATTATTTGACTGCATGGATTAATATCCCACAGGTGTTTATAAAACAAAACCTGATAAAATTCGTATTATATATGATTAATGTATACGGGTTTGTCATATTTTTGTGCCAAACAGAGCATTACATGAAAGGATACAGAATGCATTAATGCTGCATGTTGAAAAAAGCCAGAGCATCAATAAATTAAAACATTTTGATTGGATCCTGCTGATAATTGTATTGGCACTTAATGCCTTTGGTATGTTTATTATCAGAAGCGTGTCGGTCCAGCTGGAAAGCCCGGGTATTTTTATAAAACAGGGAGTAGGCATTGCTCTGGGTATGATTTGTATTGTGGTTTTATGCCTGATTGATTATAAAGATTTACGAATTCTCGGGTTTCCTGCTTACTGGGTTATTATAATCCTGCTTGTTTTGGTTTTGCGCTATGGAATAGGCGAGGATGAAACAGGCTCAAAAGCATGGCTCGATCTTGGCCCGATTACATTTCAGCCGTCAGAATTATGTAAAGTAACATTTGTCTTGATTATAGCCCTGTATCTTGAGCGCATTGTAATAAAAACGGGGAAATTTAACTACATTAAGCTTCTGTTTTTTGCTGCTTTGCCTGTTTTTCTGATATTCCAGCAGCCTGATTACGGAACTGTCCTTGTATATGGATTTATATTTATTTGTATGGTATTTTTCGCCGGCCTGCCATATAAATATATCTTTATCGGAGCAGGGGCATGCGCAAGCGGAGTGTTTATTGTCTATATAACAGGGCTTTATCAATTGCTTCCGAAGTACATGCTTAACCGATTTTACAGCTATTTTAACAAAGACGTGGATCCTCTCGGCATAAACTTTCAGGTTTCACGTGCCATCCAGCATATTGGTTCCGGTCAGCTGTGGGGACGGGGATGGGGCAATGGCTGGGCCGCGGAAAGAGTTCCTTTTGCCCACACCGATTTTATTTTTTCGGTGGTTGCTGAAGAGCTTGGCTTTTTTGGCGCATCGATTTTAATTTTATTGTTTCTGGCTTTTTTTGCCCGGTGCATATATATTGCCTGGCATACCAGGGAAAGATACGGGGCATTTATCGTTATGGGGCTTACGGCTATGTTTCTTGCGCACTTTATTGAAAATGTCGGCATGAATATAGGGCTTCTGCCGGTAACCGGCATACCGTTGCCCTTTATAAGCTATGGCGCAAGCTCTGTTGTTTCCAACCTCATAGCTGCAGGTATTATATTAAGTATTTCCATGCACAAGGAAAGACTGATGTTTGAATAAAACCACCTTACTCGCGAAAGTTAATGTTCAGGCAGGAGATGAATGATTACACACTGTATAACAGATCGCCATAGGCCGGAACAGTCCAGTAATATTTGCCTATAAGGGTTTCCAATTGATCAACCACTTCCCTTAAGCTTTGCATACTCATCAATACATATTCCCGGTAGTATCTGGCCATTTCAAGGTGTTCATTAATCCCGTCAATGCTTTCTATGTTTCTTTCCAGGGTGTTCAGCCTTTCATACAAGTAATCTGAAAGTTCTGCTATTCTGGAAATAAGGTTTTCCTCCAGTTTGCAGCTTATGGATGAAGAAAGTGCTTTCTTTTTCATTAAAGTATCGGCAAGATCTTTTTCATACCTGATTACTGAGGGAATGACATTCTTTTTAACCATTTCCAGCATGGTCAGGGCTTCGATATGAATGGTCTTGCTGTAATTTTCCAGCAAAATTTCATATCGTGAACAGATCTCAGCCTTTGATAATACGCCAAATTTAGCGAACAACTTTATATTTTTTTCACTCAGGAAGTGCGGCATTGCATCCGGAGTGGATTTCAAGTTCAATAATCCTCTTTTTTCAGCTTCTTTAACCCATTCGTCACAGTAATTGTTGCCGTTGAAAATAATTCTCTTATGTTTTTTAATAACATCCCTGACAAGGTTGTTAAGATCCTTCTTAAAATTGGTGCTCGCTTCAAGAATATCAGCAAATTGTGACAGGGCATCCGCAACAATCGTGTTTATTACCACGTTGGGATCAGCTATGGAAAGCGCGGACCCAAGCATTCTGAATTCGAATTTATTGCCTGTAAAAGCAAAAGGTGAAGTCCTGTTTCTGTCGGTATTATCCCTTGGGAAATGGGGCAATGCGGAAACTCCGATCTCCATCTGGGCTTCCTGCCGATCTTTATAGAATTTTCCATTTTCAATGGAATCCAGTATTTCTGTAAGTTCCTCGCCCAAAAAAATTGAAACAATGGCAGGCGGTGCTTCCCCGGAGCCAAGGCGCAGGTCATTACCTGCACTTGCCACCGAAATACGCAGCAGATCCTGGTATTCATCCACTGCTTTTATTACTGCCATTAAAAACAGCAAAAACTGAGCATTTTGTGATGGTGTTGCTCCCGGCTCAAATAAATTTACCCCGGTATCCGTGAAGAGCGACCAGTTATTGTGCTTGCCGCTTCCGTTAACTCCCGCGAAAGGCTTTTCGTGAATAAGGCAGGTTAAGTTATGCCGGTCAGCCACTGTTTTCAACAGTTCCATAATGAGTTGATTATGGTCTGTCGCTATATTTGTGGTGGTATAAAAAGGAGCCAGTTCATGCTGGGCAGGAGCCACCTCATTGTGCTTTGTTTTGGCCATCACACCCAGTTTCCAGAGCTCCTCCTCCAGATCTTTCATGAATGACGCTACCCTAGGTTTTATAGCGCCGTAGTAATGATCCTCAAGTTCCTGCCCCTTTGGGGGCTTCGCGCCAAATAGCGTTCTTCCGCAGTACATAAGATCAGAGCGCTTATTAAACATATCCTTGTCTATAAGAAAGTATTCCTGCTCTGCTCCGACGGCTGTTATAACACTTTTTACATCTTCATTGCCAAAGAGTTTAAGAATCCGCAGTGCCTGCTTGCCTATTGCCTCCATTGAACGAAGAAGAGGGGTTTTTTTATCCAGGGCATCCCCGCTGTATGAACAGAAAGCAGTGGGTATATACAGGGAATTATCTTTAACAAATGCATAGGAAGTGGGATCCCAGGCTGTATACCCCCTGGCTTCAAACATGGTTCTGAGCCCTCCCGAGGGAAAACTTGACGCGTCGGGTTCCCCGCGGACAAGCTCTTTCCCGGAAAACTCCATAATTATATTTCCTGAGCTGCAAGGTGAAATAAAGCTGTCATGTTTTTCAGCCGTAACCCCGGTTAGCGGCTGGAACCAATGGGTAAAATGGGTTGCGCCTTTTTCAAGGGCCCAGTTTTTCATGGCGTTCGCCACTTCGTTGGCTACATCAAGATCCAAATGCTTCCCTGTTTCTATTGTCCTCTTGAGTGAACGGTAAGTGTCTTTTGGAAGCCTTTCACTCATTACTTTGTCATTAAAAACCATACTGCCAAATAAAGCCGGAATATCTTTCATCTTTATATATCCCCCCTGAAAACTGCGAACTACAGGACATTAAATTTAATACACTATGTTTAATCATTAATCCCCCTCCAAAGCGTTCGCCGTCGTAAATAAGGCAGCCTGGAGACAGGGGACTTCTGAATTTGATTATGATAAAAAAACACTGCGGACCAATGCGGCCACAGCGCCTTTGCTGCCATTTTTTTTAGTATAGCACTTCAAGAGCTTGTTTACAAGCAGTTTTTGATGTCACCCGCTGCTTTCACATGGATCTCCGGCTAAGAGGTACATGCAGAAGCAACGGGTGGCTCGGGCGATTTCAATGACGCAGGGTAACAGCTACGAAGCACTGCTGCCCATAATAGGCTTAAAGCGTGTGTTTGAGCGCCCCGGGATATGGAGACCGCTGCTAATTATTATACTGATCATAATGCGGGTAAATAAGTATGTGCTTTGTTGCCCAGGGAGAAACAGCCGAGGTCGGAGCCCGCGGATTTTAACTGTTAAATTTCCTCTGAATAGTAACGGACCTCTGAATAAAATCACTGCGAATAGTAACATAAATATTAAATTTATATTACAAAATTGTTACAAAAAATCAGTGATTTTTATTGTAACATAAAAAAAGGGCAAGTCTGGTATAGGGAGGAAAATAAACATACAATATGTTGTGGCAAATTGAAAAGACAAAATTACCAAATAAGATTCCCGACTTTTTTTACTTAATAACGGGGTTGACGGATATTAAACAGATGGGGTAAAATACAAATAAAGTGGTGATGAGTGGGGGAAAATGGTGACAAGTGGAACACCATAAAAAGGGGTGAAAACGGTGCTAATCGGTAAACATACCAATACGCTTGATCAAAAAGGCAGAGTTATTATACCGGCAGCATTCCGTTATGACCTCGAAGAAAAGTTCATTCTCACCAAGGGCATAGAAAAATGCCTGTTCATATACCCAAAGGATGAATGGCTTATACTGGTTGAAAAACTGAAAAAGGATATGCCCTCGTCCAAAAAAAGCAACCGTTTGGCCAGAAGGTTTTTTTCCTCCAATGCGGTTGAATGCGAACTCGATAAACAGGGAAGAATATTAATACCTCAGCACCTGAGGGAATATGCCGGTCTTGAAAAAGAGCTTTTGTTTGTAGGCGATTTGAACAAGGTGGAAATCTGGAACCCGGATAACTATGAAGAATGTGATGCTGAAATGGTTGGGAGCTTGCTTGAAGAAATGGATATAGACTTTTAGCTCCAGGGAAGTGGGAAATGAATTTTTCACATAAGCCTGTTTTGCTTGAAGAGTGTATAAAAGGCCTGAACATTATTGAAGACGGGATATATGTTGACGGAACCTTAGGCAGAGCAGGACACTCGGAAGAAATACTGAAAAGGCTTGGAAAAAAAGGGTTATTGATAGGAATAGATCAGGATAAGGAAGCAATTGAGGCTTCCAGGGAAAGATTAAAAAAAGTCAGCACCAAAGGAAGTTTTGTTGCTATACATTCGAACTTTGAAAACATAAGACATATCCTTAATGACTTAAATATAAAATCCGTAAACGGGATATTGCTTGATCTTGGAGTTTCCTCCCATCAACTGGACATCAGCGAAAGAGGTTTCACCTATCAGGAGGATGCACCGCTTGATATGCGTATGAACAGGAGTACAGGTTTTTCCGCGAAGGAACTTGTAAATACCTGGCCAAGGGAGGAAATCGAAAGGGTAATCCGTGAGTACGGGGAGGAAAAATGGGCTGCAAGGATTGCGGAATTTATATGTGAATCACGAAATCATGCTGAAATTGAAACAACATCTCAACTGGTGGATATTATAAAGTCTGCTGTTCCCGCAGCCGCAAGGAGAAACGGGCCGCATCCCGCAAAAAGAACTTTTCAGGCTATAAGAATAGCTGTGAATCGTGAACTTGAAGTTCTTGAAGCGGTGTTACCTGAGGCTCTGGAATGTCTTGCCGGGGGTGGAAGACTGTGTGTTATCACTTTTCATTCCCTTGAAGACAGAATAGTTAAGAATTTCATCCGGGACAGAACCGGAAAATGCAAATGTCCGCCGGACTTTCCGCAATGCGTATGCGGAGCGGTTAAGGAAATAAAAGCAATTACAACGAAACCTATAACGCCGAAACAAACAGAACTTGCGTTAAACCACAGGGCGCGCAGCGCGAAGTTACGTATAGCTGAAAAGCTTTAGAAGTCATACAAAAGGAAAAATTACCAAAACACAAAAGATAAAATTTTCAGGTACAAAAGTATAAAAATTAAAAAAACACGCATGATGTAATCATAAACACTAAAGATAAAATAAAAAACACACTAATGATTAAATCCCTTATAACAGGGAAAAGAACAAAAGAAAAACTTTAAGTGTACCAAAGAAAAAACAAATAAAAAACACAAATGAAAAACGCATTGGTTACAAGAAAACCAGAGAGCCTTATCTTACATTGAAACCCGCGGCCATTCATATGGCCATGGGGTTTGTTGTTTTAAGCCGGTTTTCAAATGAGGTGATATTATGGATCCCCGTTTTAATTATGTTCATGGTTCAGCAGCCCCAAAGCTGCCTGACAGCCCCGTAAGAGAGGAACAAAGGGTCAGGCGGAAGCGGCCTGTCCGCAAAAAAGTCGTCCAGCCGGAAGTTGTGGCTTTCCCGCTAAAACGGATGATTGCCTGTATATTGATAGGATTTATGCTTGTTTTCGTTATAATCAGCAGATTCAGTGCCATTACTGAAATGAATTGCAGATTGTCTGCGTTAGCCGGAGAGTATGAAACCTTAAAGGACAGCAACAGAAGACTTCAGGCTGAAATAGGCTCAAAAATTAACCTTGAAAAAGTGCGGATGATAGCAGAGAATGAGCTTAATATGAAAATGCCGGACAGCTACCATAGGATCCCTGTAAAGGTGCCGAGAGTAAACTACAGTTTGGTTAATCAGGAAATAGGGCAAGATACAAAATCAATTTTAAAATCCTTGATGATGGCTTGTTTTGGCCAATAACCGAAATATGCTATATTATTTTTTCAATAATGTAGTCAAGTTAACCGCTTGCAACGAATATAAATATAGAGAGAATGACCTGGGACAATGGATTGGAATGCAGAGAAGCGATTTATTCGTGAATGCTACAGTCTATAGTCCTTTTTTGCAATTATAAACTGTTTTATTTCCGGGTATTGGAGGTTTCAGATGGCATCAAACATAATTAAGGTAAAAAAGAGATCATTTGTGCTTTTAATTATCTATTCTATAATAATAGTTGCACTGGTATTCAGAATCGGATATTATCAGATTGTCAAGGGTGAAGAATATTCAAAGAAGGCTTATCTGAACCAGACACTGAATCGTGTTATAAATCCCAAAAGAGGAACAATATATGACAGAAACGGCAAGGTGCTGGCGATCAGTGCATCGGTTGACACAATATCTGTGAATCCCCAGGATTTCAGGGATAAAATGAAGGATACACCTGAAAAAATTGATAAAATAGCTGCTGATCTGGCCCAAATTCTGGATATGGATGCCGAAACAGTTAAAGAAAGAATGACCGCCAGGGTAATCTGGTCATATATAAAAAGAAAAGTGGATAAAGAGGTTGGGAATAAGGTTCGTGAGTACTTAATTGAAAACAATGTTCCAAGTATTTATGTTGATGAGGATTCAAAACGTTTTTTCCCCAATGGGACTCTTGCATCTCATGTTTTAGGATTTACCGGTGTTGATGATCAGGGGCTTAATGGCATTGAAAAATATTTCGATCAGGTGTTAACCGGCGAACCGGGAATGATTATGAGCGAATTCGACGCAGGCGGAAGACAGGTCAAATACAGCCCTGAAACATATGTTGAGCCGGTGGACGGTTATGATTTATACTTAACCATAGATGAGACAATTCAATATTTTACTGAAAAAGCCCTTGACAAGGCAATGCTTGATTATAACCTTAAAAGAGGAGCTGCGGCAATTGTTATGAAACCTTCGACAGGTGAAATTCTTGCCATGGCTTCAAAACCGGATTATGATCCCAACAATCCGTATGCAAAGCCGGACTTTCTTGGAGGTGATATCGAATGGAAAGGGCAGGCAAGCACTGAGGATGTTGAACTCCTTTTCCAGACTGTTTTTAGAAACAAGGCTTTAATGGATACATACGAGCCCGGCTCAACATTTAAGGCCATTACCGCTGCTGCGGCCCTGGAGGAGGGCGTTGTCACTCCCGAGACAGACTTTGTATGCACAACCATACATATGGCCGGACATAACATTAATTGCTGGAAACATGGAGGTCACGGGGCTGAAACTTTCCGTCTGGGAGTTTATAACTCATGTAACCCTGTGTTTGTAAAAACCGGGTTGGCATTGGGAATCAACAAATTCTATCAATATGCAAGGAACTTCGGTTTCATGGAGAAAACAGGAATAACGTTGAACGGCGAGCCGGAAGACAAGGATTACCAATGGCATCAAAAGCCGCAGGAAATAGATTTGGCTGTCAGTTCATTCGGTCAGCGTTTTACAATCTCACCTCTGCAACTGGTCAGGGCATACTGCGCGATAGCCAACGGCGGCAACCTGATGAAGCCGATTTTAGTGAAGCAAATAAGCGGCAGTAACGGGAATGTCATTGAAAAATTTGAACCCCAGGTAGTAAGAAAGGTGATTTCACAGCAAACATCCGATACCTTAAGGAATATTCTTGAGGGGGTTGTGTCTGATGGAACCGGGAAAAATGCCTATATAAGCGGATACAGGGTTGCAGGAAAAACCGGTACGTCGGAAACTAAAGAAACAGACACAGAAGGACGATATATTGCTTCTTTTGCCGCCTTTGCCCCTGCTGACAAACCGGAAATAGCCCTGCTTGTCATTCTTGATCATCCCCAGGTTTATCCTCATACGGGCGGTATGATTGCCGCTCCCGTGGTGGGGAAGCTTATTGAGGAAATACTGGACTACCTTAAGGTGGAACGTGAATATACCGAGCTTGATAAGGAATTAATGCTGAAGGAAATGTATGTACCCGAAGTCAGGAATATGACTTTGAAGGATGCTAAGGCGAAACTTCAAAATTATGAGCTGAAATATCATATTGAGGGTGAAAATAAAGATGACAGCGCAATTGTAATGGAACAGACACCAAAACCCAACAGCAGTGTGCCAAGCGGCTCAACAGTTATTTTATATACATACAGGCCGGAGGAGGAGCTTGCTGTCGCCATGCCTAATGTTTTAAACAAGAGCATTAGTGAAGCTGCGGAAACTCTTAGATCAGCCGGTCTGAACATAAAGGTCGAGGGAATGGGTTATGCCCACAGACAGGAATTCGAGCCCGGGCAGGAGCTGTATAAAGGGCAGGTTGTAACGATATGGTTTGAACATACCGAAACCGACTAAAGCGCCAGGGTGCCGGGCATATATCAAAGGAGCGTACCCGGAACGCTCCCCCGGTAAGGATAATTTCCGGCCCAACGGAAAGCGCTGCGCTCCTTGCCTCTGAGTTCCGGGAGATCGGGGACTTTAACTGTTGGCATACTCATGAAAAGACAAGATTAATTGAAAGTATTTAAATATCATGGAGGGATTTTATGGAGCTGATTAAACTTATTGATGGTTTGGAAATAATAGATGTCAGGGGAAGCCTGGAAAAGGATATAACCAGGGTTGTTTATGATTCAAGACGAGCGGTCCCCGGTTCACTGTTTGTATGTATTGACGGATTTAAAACAGACGGTCACAAATATGTGCAATCAGCTCTTGATAACGGAGCCACAGCTCTTTTAGTCCAGAAGGATGTAGTTTTGCCGGAAGAGGTGACGGTTGTCAAAGTAAAAGATACAAGATATGCATTGGCGCATGTTTCTGCCGCGTTTTTCGGGCATCCGTCAGAACATTTCAACCTTATAGGGATTACAGGCACAAAGGGAAAAACCACAACAACCTATATGGTAAAGTCAATACTTGAACAGGCGAAACGAACAGTAGGCTTAATTGGTACGGTTGCCAACATTATCGGAATAGAGAAAATTCCTGCTCAAAGAACCACTCCCGAATCCTATGATCTTCAGGAGCTCTTTGACAAAATGAAAGACAAGGGTGCTGATTCAGTGGTTATGGAGGTCTCCTCCCAGGGTTTGAAGCTCCATAGGGTTGCATCCCAAAAATTTAACATTGCAGTGTTTACAAATTTTTCACAGGATCATATCGGGGAAAATGAGCACCCGGATATGGAAGATTATCTTAAATCGAAAATAATGCTGTTCTCCATGGCAGAACGCGGATTGGTCAACATAGACTGCGATTATTCCAAAAGGGTTCTGTCTGAAAGCAAGTGTCCTTGCATGACCTTTGGAATAAATAATAAGGCTGATATTATGGCACAGGATATAGTCACTCATCCCGACAGGGTTGAATTCAAAGTGACAACACCATGGTTTTCTTGTCACATGGAGGTGTCTGTTCCCGGAAAATTCAGTGTATATAATGCTTTAGCGGCAATAGGAGTTGGGGGAATGATGGGAATTTCGCCGGGACAAATCAGGGACGGCCTTAAGGAAATTCATATACCGGGCAGGGCCGAAGTTGTCCCAACTCCTGGAAAACCCTATACGGTAATGATTGATTATGCACACACCCCGGATAGCCTTTTAAATATTCTATCAACAGTTAAAAGCTTTGTACCGAACAGGTTGATAAGTGTTTTCGGTTGCGGTGGTGACAGAGACAGAAGCAAAAGACCTGAAATGGGTAAAATTTCCGGAGAAATTGCCGATTTTACAATTATAACCTCAGATAATCCAAGAACCGAAGAACCGGCTTCCATAATCATGGATATAGAAGAGGGAATAAAGCAGACCAACGGAAAATACACTGTTATTGAGGACAGGACAATGGCCATAAGATATGCAATGGAGCATGCCGGGGAAGGGGATATTATAGTTTTATCCGGTAAAGGCCATGAAACATATCAGATATTTAAAGATAAAACAATCCATTACGATGAGCGGGAAATTGTTAAAGAAATACTCGATGATATGGAGTGAGAAGAATGGATAACCTCAGTGCTGGCATTATATCGGAATGGATACAGGGCAAGCTCACCGGAAGCGGAAATGCGATGGTGAACAAAATAAGTACCGATACAAGAACACTGGAAAAAGGAAACCTGTTTATTGCTCTGCGTGGTGAGAGAACTGACGGACACAAATATATAAGTAATGCCTTCGAAAAGGGCGCTTCGGTTGTTGTTTGCGAAACACCTGTTACACCACCTGAAGGATGTGCTGTTATTACTGTGGAAGACACAATAAAAGCGCTCAAAGACATGGCAAAAAAGTATATGGAGAAATTCCGCATACCTGTTATCGGAATCACGGGCAGCGTGGGAAAAACTACCACCAAGGAAATGATAGCGCAAATCTTATCCACAGAGTATAATGTTCATAAAACCATGGGTAACTTCAACAACCACATCGGATTGCCCTTATCTGTTCTTGAACTTACCCGTGAGCACACGGCAGCGGTATTTGAGATGGGTATGAGCGGACTGGGAGAGATTGAATACCTGGCTGATATCATAAAGCCGGATATAGGTGTTATCACCAACATTGGCATTTCTCATATTGAAAAGCTTGGAACAAGGCAGAACATTTTAAGGGCAAAGCTTGAAATTACCAGGGGCATGAATGAAAACGGAAAGCTTATACTAAACGGTGA
>JAAYGP010000163.1 GCA_012727625.1 Clostridiaceae bacterium | reverse complement strand
CTTATCATTTCCTGCGGTGATGTGCAGGCAAGTTATCTTTCGTTTTTAGTGACAATGATCCACGTACCTCTTTTTTATGTCCATGGCAATCATGACACGACATACCAGCGTCATCCGCCTGAAGGCTGTGACTGTATTGAAGACGACCTAATAATATATAAAGGCTACCGTTTTTTGGGTCTCGGCGGAAGCATGAAATACAGCCATCGCCCACACCAGTACACTGATAAGGAAATGCAAAAACGAATCCATAGACTGAAACGCAAAATCCACAGACACAAAGGCTTTGATGTATTGGTAACCCATGTGCCGCCATATGGCATAGGCGACGGAGAAGACCTGTGCCATCAGGGCTTTAAGAGCTTTTTAACCTTACTGGAAAAATACGAGCCGCCATATATGTTTCATGGCCATATGCACATGAACTATAACCGGCAGGAAAGAATAAAAACATACCACAAAACAACGATAGTAAACGGATATAATTACCATATTATTGATATTTGATATACAGACTTAAGGATGCATATCTATTTGCCGGTTTTTGTTGTCTTTCCGGTTGATAAATTTGTGAGTAAACCTCTGTTTGCGCATTCAGGTATCTCACCGTTTATAAAATCAAGAAGCCAGTCCATAGATAATATCTCTTCCCTGGTTGCCACACAGTTTTTCTTAATGCGCTGTTCACCGGATTTATCATATAAAGGTCCGGTAAAAACATAAAACTTTCTGTCTATGATCGCAGACTTGACTAGTTCTACAAGCTTTTGGGTCTCCTTTGGCAGCAGTCGTTTCGAATAAAAAAAGTCAAGAATGCCTGAGTCCATGCCCCACCAATAATTCAGGATCTGCTTTTTCCCCGATGCCAGAGTATCTATGTTGGAACGAAGACCTGTATTTAATATATTGCGAATAATCTTCTCATAAAATATTCCCCAGTTCCAGACAGGAACGGCAAGATAATTAAGAGGTCTTAATGATCCGTCCTCCTCATCACAGGAGATGGTATAGACACCATATTCCTTTGAAAATTTCCGGTTTGCCAGGGTATTGTGATGGGATATAATATCAACGCCCTTTTGCAGCAGGCGCATCCCGGCATTTTCAGAGCTCTCTTCATTATCCCAGTCTCCGGTCCAGTCAAGAAAAATCCCAGTTCTTGGATTAACCAGCCTTGCCCCGAGAGCAAATGCATTAACTCCGCTGATAACCTCCGGCAATGCACAGGTAGCAATGTAGCCAAGCTTATCCGTATACGTCATTGAACCGGCGACAATGCCTGATAAAAAGCGGGCTTCATGAATCCGGCCGAAATAGGTGTTAACATGCTTAAAGGAGTACTGGCTGGAGCAGTTTAAGAAAACCACATTGGGATATTCCATGGCTACCTTAAGCGTCGCATTAATCATCAGCGGTGTTGTTGAAAAAACAACATGGCAGCCTTGCTTAACAAGCTCTAAAAGCTTAGGATAAGCATCGACTGACTCTGGTACGTTATCAATGCTTATGGTTTCAACCTGATCCTTCATTTCCTCCTGAAGGTGCATCCTGCCCAGCTCATGGGCATAAGACCAGCTTGAAGTCTTGATGTCCTTTGCCAGTGCAAAACCAACCTTAACCTTTTTGTCATGACGCATAATGCTTGAAAAGAGACTGAAAATATTTTTTTCTTCCTTGAATTCCGGCTCTGTCTGAATATCAGCCCTACTCTTAAAATAATCCAGCTCCATAATGAACCTTTTCAGCGATGGCTTAAGTTCGTCTTCAAAATACTGAACAGGAACACCGTTTAATTTAAGGTAATCAAGGAAAGCATCCCCCGTAGTAATGGGAAGCTTGTCGCCGCCAAGCTCATAATATACTTTTCTGAACACCTCATATACCGCGCCGGAGAAATATTTAAACCGGTCCACATCCTTAGCCAGGCCATCCGGTTGTTCATAATGCTTAATCAGCTTCCATAGCTCATCAAAGCTTTTTTCCTCCGAAAACCATATCCTGTTTATTCCGGTGTTTTTATAAAACTTCATAAAGGCATAGTATATCCGTATGTCTTTGTTGTGTTCATCGTATTTGGGAATCATACGTATTACATTTGCGCTGTAGCTGAAAACATCAAGATATTTTAATACGCTTACGCGTTTATTGCCCTCAATAACATAAAACCAATTAAGGAATTCATAAACCTTTATGGGATCTCTCAGGCCTTCATCCATCTGAGCCTTATAAACCGCTTCCCATTTCATGGCGAATTCTGTGTCATCGTCCATCAAAGGCATAAAATTCCGGGCAAAGGATGTGCTGCGAAGATATGTGTATGTACCCCTGACCTTTTTAAGAGGAACTTCAACAGTCCCAATATCAATTTCAGATACAATTTCTATATTCTTAAGAATACCGTCCAAAAAAGGGAGGTATCCGTTGTGTCCCTGAGATACACTGTTTGAATACTCTCTTAACGCCAGCTTTCTGGCAATTCTGTAATTTTCCTTGTCATTTTTCATTCTCGTCACCTACCCGATATATGACATATTTATCTCTATATCACTTGCACAAACGATTGAAAATGGATTCAACTTCCTCTATAAGCCTATGCGAATAAACCTGTTCAAGTAAACTGTTGCACTGCCTTAAGGATTGAATTGCCTGATCCTGTGTTATTAATTGGTTTTCCATGGCAAAGGCAAGTTCATCCATATCCAGTACCAGTACCTGCCCATCTGGCATAATCTTAACATCCAGCAGTAAGTCAATAAGCCTGTAAGTTTTTCCGGTTTCGTCGGTTTCGGTTTGGATAACATCGCAATACCAGAATTTCAGTTCCTTATCCTTATTCATAATCTTACTTATTTTATAACCCTTTTTTAAATAAATACACGAATAACCTTTCGCAAAATCCATTCTTGGGTTAATCGGATCCCAACGGGTGACCATTATATCCTCATCCAGAAACATAATTTCATCTTTGGATATATCGACCTCCTCCATTGGAATAAAGCGAACTCTGAAAATCTTAATTTTATCCATCAAATACCCCATAACCTTTTTATTCGGGATACACTCCGGCATATTGCCAAGCTTAACCGGAATAGTTTTTGAAATATGTTTTTATTATTATATCATGAATAGATGAAAAGCGTCAGCTTTTCACTTGGTGCAACCAAGAGCAGACGAGAATCGGCTGCACAATACATGATACAATGTTCTCGGGCACGAAATCTTTGATTTCGGTAACGGGTGAGGTTATTTTAACATGAAATGATAAAATCAATTGCATATAAAATTATTAAGTGAAGAGGGTAGAACAGGTAAAAGAAATATTTCATTTTTTTGCCCTGCTCATTGTTATACAACGCAATTAAAGGAACAGAAAGTATTGAATAAAGCTGGAGGTAATGGCGGAAAACTGGCTTTCCCCAGGAAATATAAGTGCTTGTCATCTCATATGCTGCATATGCCCCATGAAGAGCAAGCATCCCGATAAGCAATTTATAAAAGCTTCCTGAAGATAAGAAAAACATCAAAAGTATTAAAAAGACACCATATGCTCCATAATCAGCTCCTGAGCGTTCGGCAATAACTGAAATTGCTAAAGCAGCAATCCATGACAATATAACACTTTTTTCTTTCAATTTGTCATAGGCAAGAATGGCACACAGTCCGAAAAAAAGTGTCGCGAAAATATTAAGTGCATAGTTAATATCAAAAAACCAGTCCGGTACCTGAAATAAAACAGCGCAAACCGCCAGCCTTAACAGGTAGCGCTTTACAGAGCGGGTGTGTTTGTAGCCTTCTGCTATTAAAAAGGCAAAGATAGGAAATGACAACCTTCCAATAATGCGTAAGACTAAAATTCCCGGAAACAGTATTGCTCCGATATGATCTATAGTCATCAGGACAGTGGCAATAATTTTTAATTGAAAGCTGTTTAAGCCCCTTTTCATATAACCCCACTTGGTACAACCGGTATAATTAATTTCTTTAACTATAGTCTTTTAATTAATTCTACCGCAAATCAATCTGTATTTCTATACAAATATCGGCAGGTAAAGAAATGGGTTAGTGCTGCTATTATAAAACCATATAAAGAACGTATTTTAATAAAAAAATGCCGATATATATTATTATCAACCCCCCCTAAAAACCCCGGCGCACAATTCGCGCAAGCGCTCATTGAATAAATATATATCGGCATTCAAAAACTTCTTTCTCGCTATTCAAAACTATTTATTATAACTGTAATATTCCGACACTTTGCGAATAGCATTTATTGTATCATTCAAATCATCTTGGGTATAAAACTCATTCACATTCAACCTGATGGATGTTTTTAAAATATCTTCTGCAGTCGGACATAATCCTTTTCCATATTTTATTTCTTTCCCATAAAACTTACATCCGAAAGGACAGTCACTGCCAGGATACACATTTTTATTTATGAATAAATCATATTCATATACACAAGTGGGTATATAGCCTGGCGAACAGAGAATCCCTTCCATCGTTTTCCCTCACATCCCATTTTGAGTTTGCAATTCTTGTTGGTTTTCCATGCCCATATATATCGCAAGTATTGAATAATCCATGAGTATGCAATGCAGCATTACAACCCGGACGGCATGCCGCAACACCTTCAGCTCTAACCGCCTCAGTAAACCTTGTTACTGAAAGACCACCTAACTCTTCCGCTCTGTATAAGCCATGGGGTGCGTACCATCCTGCCATGTTACTGTCAGAATTGGGAGGCGTCCTGTGTGCCTTCAGCCCCGGAACTCCCTCAAGAAGGTCCCAGAAATAGTTCATGGCCTTACGCAGCTCTGCAGTACGCGTATCGTAATATTTTATTTGCACCCTTCCGACAGCTGAGCTCATCTGATGCATACGGAATTTATACCTTCCCATTGGAAGCCCGATATATTCTTTCAAGTATTCAGTCTCTATTTCGCGTGTATGAGCACCATCATGATGCCCAAAAATTATGGCTCTATCGTAAATCTCCTGATTATTTGTCACTAGCATACCACCTTCGCCTATGGCAAAGGATTTTCCGGTCATAAGGGATGTCGCGCCCACATCACCGATTGTACCAAGCTTGCGACCTTTATATAAACCACCTTGTGCATGGGAAAAATCTTCAATTACCTTAAGATTATGACGCTTTGCGATCTCCATAATAGAGTCCATATCTGCAGGATGACCACAATAATGAACGACAACGATAGCCTTGGTTCTTTTAGTAATCCGATATTCGATATCTTTTGGATCAAGGCACAGTGTATCCGGATCTATCTCTGCAAAAACAGGTGTGCCTCCGAGGGAAAATACCTGTGCCGCAGAAGCCCAGTAGGTTATGCTTGGAACAATGATTTCATCACCAATTCCAACCTTACATGCAAACATCGCAGCGTGAATCGCTGCCGTACCGCTGCTGAAAGCCAGTGCAAATTCACAACCCTGCCATTTGGAAAAATCCTTTTCAAACAGCTTTGTAACATCGGTACCTGACATGGCTCTCCTGTGCAGTACATCAAGAACAGCATCTTCATCTTCTTTGGTGATAATAGGCCAGACAAACATATCTCCCGGATCTGTACGCACAGCTTTTGGCCCTCCAAATATTGCAAGTTCTTCTTTCATCGAATTCCCTACCAATGCAGTTTTAATAGTTTTAATAGTAGTAAATCCAATTTCCCCACAGAGAGCTATACAGGCATCTTTTGCAGCCGTTTTATTTCATCTGCCATTGATTTACCTATGTGCAGCTTACCATCCGCCAGCATTTTGAAAAACTCAGTCATCATCTCGTTTGCAGCCTCACAGGTATGCATGTTGCGAAGTGCCAGCAGTGGGTGACCTGTCAGGAATTCCTGTTCTTCCAGAAATTCAGGCTTGTAATCTATATATTCTCCGTGACGGGTACCTGATAAAACACACCATCCCATAAAGAATTTTGTAAGCAGCTGTTCATCTTTAATCGGTCCGGAGATTTCATCAATATACGCTAATATTTTATTTTTCTTATCGCCTTTTAACGGTGAAATAAGTGTGCATTCCCTATTAAATTGATATGGGATAACCTCAAGCCTTGCCGGTTCTCCTTTTTTAAAGGTAATAAACGGTAAATAACCGTGATACCACGAGTCCCTCGGATCATCAGCAGCTGGTTTTGAAAACAGAAAATTTCCTGTGCTGTATACGATCGGTACATTATTATAAATTTCAAACCCCTGCATGCAGTGTGGGTGCATACCTATGACAGCATTTGCTCCAAACTCTGCAAATAAACGATAGTGTGATACTGTACAGGGAGTGGGCATTGGGTTATACTCATTTCCGCCATGGATAATAATTATTGCAAAGTCAGCATTAATTTTAGCGTTTTTTATGGCATGATACACACGATACATATCAAGCCCGGCAGTTCCGGCCTTGTTTTGTTCAGCAATCCCGAATTCATGTTCACATACCGCAATAACTGCAAGCTTAAGGCCATTTGCTTCAAAATACCACGGGATGTAGCTTTCATCGATGTTTCTGCCTGCTCCCGTATGACCTATCCCTGCTTCATCAAGTTTTTTAAGTGTGGAATAAACGCCCTCTTCTCCATAATCACCAATATGATTATTTGCAAGCAACGCACAGTGAAAACGCCCCTCTTTCAGGAACGCTATATTCTCTGGTTTTGCCTTTAGAGAGGGACCCGATTTTGCGATTGCTTTATCGCTGTCTGTTAAGGGATTCTCAAGGTTGATCAGTCGTACATCCGCATTATCCAGGATCGGTTGTATTTCGCTTAAAGCAGCTCTTGAAAAATCAGCATCCATATGCTCTGTAAGATTGCGCATACAAACATCGCCAGCAATCGCAACTTTTAAACTGTTATCATCATCAAACATCATCAGTTCCACCCTTCTTCAGATTCATGCCTTTTAATACAAAGAACTGCAATTGATTATTGGTAAACCATTGTTATTTTCCGCAATGCGATTGCACCAGGTTGCAGCCAGCTGAAACCCCAAACAGACAAACCTGCCGAAAATAGTCGTTTCACGACTTCTTCGATGCAATCACAATATGTCATGATAGTTTTCAATTTTGTACACAATTTTACGAACTGCCCTTGCATCTATTCTTTCAACTTTATCATCCCATTCGAGTCTTGATTCACACATATCAGTGCGATAGTATTCAATCTTTATTTCAAGGGGCATTAGCGGCTTATATGGCTTAACGCTGCCTATCAGCTTAATGCTTTTGCGCGCAGCCTCTTTTATCCTGTTAAGTGCTTCATCCAAACTGACAAGGCGTGCTTTATTTCTGCCAATGCCGTATTTTACAACTGCGCATTCTATATCACCCAGGAATTCCCTTGCTTCGACGCATGCAGCTTCATCTCCACTGACCATGATAAAAGGCACATCATACGCTCCGGCAAAAATAGCTCCCTGAGCTATTTCACCGCTTTTACGGCCATTAACTATGTAATTGTACCAGGATTTTGAGCTTTGTACGTGATCAAGAAAACCGTTTATTGTTCCGGGCATGGCATGTAAACCGATTTCAATACATGCATCTATTTCACCTTTTTTCAGCAAATCATACCATGTACCCGATGCTCCACTGGATAGCTGCGTCGCACGGGGATCCAGCATATCCTTTATAAAATTGTTTCCGCTGCCGTGACCGTCAATCACATAAACTTTATTAGCTCCGCCTTCGAAGAGACCCTCAACTGCTGCATTTGTGTCCAGCATAAGGCGTTCCAAGGCGAACCTGTGTCCTGGTGTGCCTTTTTCTGACACCATCTCCATAGTATCGACTCCGCTTATACCTTCAAGATCAGTTATGATTACTATGTTCACTATAATACTCCCCTTGCGGTATCAACCTTTTACCGCACCTGATATAATACCCTTAACAAAATACTTCTGAACAAACGGATAAATTGCCACAATAGGCATAGCAACAATAATAATTGCAGCCATCCCGAAGTTTTCCTCAGGTATTTGCATCTCCTTCAGTACCAGTTCAGAACCGTCTCTCGCTTCAATGAATTTCGAAAACACTACAATCCTGAGATAGTACTGAACGGTCCAGAATTTCTGATAATCAGTATAGACCATGACCGGAAACCAAGAATTCCATTTCCCTAAAGCAAAGAACATTGAAATAGAAGCGATCGTCGGGGCAATTGTCGGCATCACAATCTGGAAAACTGTCTGGTATTCATTGGCACCATCAATATAAGCTGCATCAAATATACTCGATGGAATATTTTCGATCTGGCTTCGCATGACAATGATGTAGAACACATTGATTAAAGCAGGCAATATGAGCGCCATATAAGTATTCCGCATATTAAGATATTTAGCAACAACCAGGTATGTTGGAATCAATCCGCCGGAAAAATACATTGTTATGACAAAGAAGTAGGTGGTAAATTTTTTACCTAGGAAATCTTTTGTCATTGCATAGGAAGCCATTAGTGTAAGAATAACGGATAAGAATGTCCCTATAATTGTAAGACCCACTGTATTTACAAGTGATCGTAGAAACAGCGTGCTTCCTAATATTTCTCTATATGCCGCCAAATTAAAGCCTTTTGGCCAAATTGAGACGCTTCTTTGCATAATTGCCTCATGACTGCTCACAGAAAGGCTTATTATATTCATAAAAGGAAAGATTATTGTAGCAATTATTATAATCATGACAACAATATCTACCCATTGAAAGACTTGTTCACCAAGAGTTCTTTTCATGTGCGACCTCCTACCATAGCGACCAGCCAGCTACTATCCGAGACAGTTTGTTTGCTGAGAAAACAAGTGCGAAGTTTACTACAGATTGTGTTACACCGATTGCTGCCGTAATAGAGTATTGTGTTTTTTCTATACCCATACGGTATGTATATGTGCTTATAACATCTCCGACATCATATACAAGCGGATTATACAACAGATATATCTGGTCAAAACCGATATTAATCAAGCTTCCTATGTTTATACTCCTTTTGCTCCTAACTTTTTGTAAAAATTTATGTAGTCAGAAAAATCAACTTCAGGCCTGTTTTCAGTTAGTTTGGGGTTTATATTGCAAAACCAGTAAAACATATCCGGATATTTCTGTACAATACAACAGGCTTCATCATTAAAATTAAGCTCTGAAGGATACTCAGGACTAAAACCAGGAAGATTAACCGCCTTACTGATACCAAGTTTATCAAATACAACCTTGAAATCTTCCGGCGTTATGGTTGTAGAACCTGGTCGATTAGCTCTTTCTCTTTTATACATACTTGCATGAACATGTATATCAATCTTTTTCTGCATAATGCTCCCCCTTCTTATTTTTATAAGTAAATTATATGAATAGGGAAAGCTTATTACAATGAATCATTCTTTCACAGCAAAAAAACATACCTGTCAAGTGCTGGTTTTGTGGAAAACTGCTATTGGAAGATGATTTTATTACATTATATAAAAATTTGAACATACATAATATATCGTTTGTATACATGATTTATATTTCCCATTTTTAGCGTAATACTGATGTCTGTGGTAAAATATCTGCATAATGATTTTTCCCATTAATTCGGGAGTAGAGATGTGCTGTCTTAGGTGAGATCTTATGAACATGATAAGGGTCTTGATATAATGAAGAAAAAAATAGTAAAGGTAAATTGCTGTAAAAACTGCATTAAAGGAATTCATGTAGGCATTAATAATGAAATACTCTGCCGTGAAAAGGGTATTGTGTCGGGTGATTTCTGCTGCTCGGGATTCATGTACTTTGACTTGGATTCTCTTCAGAAGCAGCTTAAATACCACTGCTCCGATTGTGCCTACTTTACCTTTACCCCAACTGCCAATAATGATTATTATGGGGTGTGCAGCATGTTTTCTGTCCGTAAGTGTGATGGAAGCCTGAAAAAAGCCTGCTCAAAATTTGAAAAAAAGAAGCAGCGTACCGCATAGTCTGGCTGTGTAGATTTGTTGTGACCACGCACTTATAAGTGAACCGGCGGGAAAACTTTTCCCGCCGGTTTCAACTCAAATGTATATATTGTACACATATCAGGATAATCTCTATACTAATCTCAATTTTCGGAATTCAACTAATGCAATCCCTCCATCCTGCAAGTGTATTTACATACAAAACACCGGATGTTATGCTTAGCTGAACGAATTCAACCAATACAGCCCGTTATAGCTTTTCAAGCTGCAGCTCCTCTATATCCGCAGTTCTTGTCTGTTCAGCCCCTGCTTCGACTTCTATCTCCCGGTATATGTTCATCCCTGTGCCTGCAGGAATAAGCTTACCTATAATGACGTTTTCCTTAAGGCCAAGAAGCGGATCTATCTTGCCTTTTATAGCTGCTTCAGTGAGAACTCTGGTGGTTTCCTGGAATGAAGCTGCCGACAGGAAAGAATCTGTGGCCAGCGAAGCTTTGGTAATTCCCAGGAGAGCCCGTTTACCCTCTGCAGGACGTAACCCGTTCTCTTCGGCTTCCTTGTTTGCGTCCTCAAACTCAAACATGTCAACAAGACTTCCCGGAAGCAGATTGGTGTCTCCGGCTTCATCCACCTTAACCTTTCTCATCATCTGCCGGACAATAACTTCAATATGCTTGTCGTTTATATCAACGCCCTGCAAGCGGTAAACCTTTTGCACCTCCCGCAGCAGATAAGACTGAACGGCGTGAACTCCTTTAAATTTCAAAACGTCATGCGGATTAACAGAACCTTCTGTTAATTCGTCACCCGCCTCAACGGACTCACCATCTGAAACTCTAAGCCTGGAGCCGTATGGAATTAAGTATGTGTGACTTTCTCCGGAGTCGTTTGTAACTATGACCTCGCGCTTTTTCTTTGTTTCCTTTAATGTTACGGTTCCGCTTATTTCAGATATTATGGCAAGACCTTTAGGCTTTCTTGCTTCAAAAAGCTCTTCAACACGCGGAAGACCCTGAGTTATGTCATCTCCCGCGACGCCACCGGTGTGGAACGTACGCATGGTAAGCTGAGTACCCGGTTCTCCGATGGATTGAGCCGCAATAATTCCGACAGCTTCACCCACGTTGCATTCCTCGCCTGTTGCAAGATTAATGCCATAGCATTTTGCGCATACACCGGTTCTGCAGCGACAGGTAAGAACAGATCGGATTTTTGCTTTTTTAAAGCCCGCGTTCACTATTCTGTGGGCAATAGCCTCGTCAATCAACTCATGATGTCTTACAATTACCTCCCCGGTTTTCGGATCAGTAATATCTTCAGCTGAGTATCTGCCCTGCAGACGTTCTTCAAGACTTTCTATTTTTTCACCGCTTGAAACAATATCAGTTAATTCAATTCCCTCATCAGTTCCACAATCCAGTTCACGCACGATAACATCCTGGCTGACATCCACAAGCCGCCTCGTCAGGTATCCGGAGTCGGCTGTTCTTAAAGCGGTATCCGCCAGACCTTTTCTCGCGCCATGGGTTGAAATAAAATATTCAAGAACATTTAGGCCTTCTCGGAAGTTGGATCGAATGGGTATTTCAAGTGTTTCGCCCGATGTGTCGGCCATAAGACCCCTCATCCCGGCAAGCTGCCTTATCTGGTTTATATTACCGCGGGCTCCCGAATTGGACATCATATAAAGGGGGTTAAATTCATCCATGCTTTCAATTAAAGCATTCTTAACATCTTCCGTGGTTTTGTTCCATGCCTTTACAACAGCCTGTCTTCTTTCACTGTTTGTAATTAAACCCCTGCGGTACTGTTTTGTAATCATTTCGACATTTTTGGCAGTTTCTTCAAGATATCTTTGTTTAACTTCCGGAACAATCATATCCGTAACGCCGATAGTAATGGCACCCTTTGTGGAATATTCAAAGCCAAGCTTTTTAATCTCATCAAGAACCAGTGCTGTCTTATTGGCACCGTTTACTTTAATGCAGCGTTCAATTATCTTTGCAAGTTCCTTTGACGCTACTAAAAAATCAATTTCAAAATTCAGCATGCTGTCAGGATCATTTCTGTCCACTAACCCAAGATTTTGTGGTATGGCCTGGTTGAAAATAACCTTTCCGGCTGTTGTTTCCACTATTTTGCTCCTGCGCACACCATCAATAACTTTTGAAACCTTTACCTTTATACGGGCATGCAGGGATATAACTCCCGTTTCGTATGCTATCACAGCTTCTTCAGGCGATGAAAATGCTTTGCCCTCTCCCTTGTCTCCATCCTTTTCAATGGTAAGGTAATAGCATCCGAGAACCATATCCTGGGTTGGCACGGTAACAGGTTTTCCATCCTGGGGCTTTAACAGGTTATTCGCTGAAAGCATCAGGAACCTTGCTTCCGCCTGAGCCTCTGCTGAAAGCGGAACGTGGACAGCCATCTGGTCACCGTCGAAGTCTGCGTTATAGGCGGTACATACCAGGGGATGAAGCTTTAAGGCACGTCCTTCAACAAGAACAGGCTCAAATGCCTGAATTCCGAGTCGGTGCAGAGTTGGCGCACGGTTTAACAGAACCGGATGCTCTTTTATAACTTCTTCAAGAACATCCCAAACTTCCATTCTTACACGTTCCACCATTCTTTTCGCGCTTTTGATGTTATGGGCAAGGCCTTTTTCTACAAGTCTTTTCATAACAAAAGGCTTAAACAGCTCGAGAGCCATTTCCTTTGGCAAACCGCACTGGTATATTTTAAGCTCAGGACCCACAACTATAACGGATCTTCCGGAATAGTCAACACGTTTACCCAAAAGGTTCTGACGGAAACGTCCCTGTTTTCCCTTTAACATATCAGAGAGTGATTTTAACGGGCGGTTTCCGGGGCCCGTAACGGGACGGCCGCGTCTGCCGTTGTCAATCAATGCGTCAACCGACTCCTGCAGCATTCTCTTTTCGTTTCTTACTATAATTTCAGGAGCACCTAAATCAAGAAGTCTCTTTAAACGGTTATTCCTGTTTATAACACGTCTGTATAAATCGTTCAAATCGGAGGTTGCAAAGCGTCCGCCGTCAAGCTGTACCATAGGACGCAATTCCGGAGGAATGACCGGAATAACGTCAAGTATCATCCATTCGGGCTTGTTCCCTGAGGTTCTGAAAGCTTCAACTACTTCAAGCCTTTTTATGGCACGGATTTTTTTCTGGCCCCCGGTTTCTTCGAGCTCAGTTCTGAGTTCTTTTGCAAGGGCATCCAGATCAATCTCCATCAAGAGTTCCTTGATAGCTTCAGCTCCCATACCGGCACGGAAGTTACTTCCAAACTTATCAACACTGTCTCTGTATTCCTTTTCGTTCAATATCTGCTTTTTTGATAATGGAGTCTGACCGGGATCAATCACAACATAGGAAGCAAAATACAGCACTTTTTCCAGTGCACGGGGTGACATATCCAGAAGCAAGCCCATACGGCTCGGGATTCCTTTAAAATACCATATATGAGATACCGGCGCGGCCAATTCAATATGACCCATTCTTTCACGACGCACTTTTGAACGGGTTACCTCAACACCGCATCGATCACAAACAATTCCTTTATATCTTATGCGCTTATATTTCCCGCAATGGCATTCCCAATCCCTTGTAGGGCCGAATATTCTTTCGCAGAACAAGCCGTCACGTTCAGGCTTTAATGTTCTGTAGTTAATTGTTTCAGGTTTTTTTACTTCTCCGCGGGACCATTCGCGTATTTTCTCCGGCGAAGCCAGTCCTATCCGTATAGCATCAAAATTGTTCAATTCAAACACGCTCCGTCACCCTCCTATATGTCATCATCATCAAGAAAATTGTCATCTTCATCATCTACAGCGAATAATTCTTCAACAGCATCCTCATCAAGTTCATCGGCATTGTCCAGGCTGTCGATATCAATATCCACAGAGTCAACAGAAAAATCATCGTCTACAAAATCTCCGGTATCTTCATATTCCTTTTCTTCGACTTCAATGGTTTCATCTTCCCTGCCTTCAATATTAACATCCAGCTCCTCAAGATCATCTTCAACGGATTCCTTAATTTCAATTTCCGTAAGTTCTTCACTGAATACCTTAACATCGAGAGCCAGGCTTTGAAGCTCTTTCATTAACACCTTAAAGGATTCGGGTATTCCGGGCTCAGGCACATTTTCACCTTTTACTATTGCTTCATAGGTTTTAACACGGCCCACAACATCATCGGATTTCACAGTGAGAATTTCCTGCAGGCTGTATGCGGCGCCATAAGCCTCAAGCGCCCAGACTTCCATCTCTCCGAAACGCTGTCCTCCAAATTGGGCTTTACCGCCTAGAGGCTGCTGGGTTACAAGAGAGTATGGCCCCGTTGAGCGGGCATGAATCTTATCGTCAACAAGGTGAGCCAGTTTAAGGTAATACATATATCCAACCGTTACACGGCTGTCAAATTGCTCGCCTGTACGACCATCATACAGTATGGTCTTGCCATCTTCCGGCAGGCCGGCCTTTTTAAGAGTTTCAATAATATCATTTTCATTTGCTCCGTCGAATACAGGAGTTGCAATTTTCAATCCCAACACCTTTGCCGCATAGCCGAGGTGAACCTCCAGCACCTGCCCGATATTCATACGCGAAGGGACCCCCAGAGGATTCAAAACTACCTGCAGCGGAGTGCCATCCGGTAAAAACGGCATGTCTTCCACGGGAAGAATACGGGAAATTACACCCTTGTTCCCATGCCGGCCGGCCATTTTATCACCTACCGACACTTTTCTCTTCTGAGCAACATAAACACGAACAAGCTGGTTAACTCCAGGCGGGAGCTCATCCCCATGATCCCGTGTAAACACTTTTACATCAACAACAATTCCTGATTCTCCATGAGGTATTCTTAAGGAAGTGTCACGCACTTCTCTGGCCTTTTCACCAAAAATGGCCCTCAAGAGACGTTCTTCCGCGGTAAGCTCGGTCTCCCCCTTTGGGGTTACCTTGCCCACCAACACGTCACCTGCGCGGACTTCCGCTCCGATTCGTATGATTCCGCGCTCATCCAAATCCTTTAATGTGTCTTCGCTGACGTTTGGAATGTCACGGGTTATTTCCTCAGGCCCCAGCTTTGTGTCGCGGGCTTCGGATTCATACTCCTCAATGTGTATGGAGGTGTATACATCATCTCTTACAAGTTCCTCACTAATTAATATGGCGTCTTCATAGTTATATCCTTCCCATGCCATAAACCCTACCAATACATTTTTGCCAAGGGCTATTTCGCCGTTAGCCGTGGAAGGACCATCAGCTATAACATCATCTTCATTAACTCTTTCACCTTTTCTGACAATGGGCCGCTGATTTATACAGGTTCCCTGATTTGATCTTTTATATTTTAAAAGCTTGTATGTGTCTTTTATGCCGTTGTCTCTGCGAATTACAATCTCATTGGACGTTACCTTTTCAACAACACCGCTGTTTTTTGCGATTACAACAGCCCCGGAATCCCTGGCTGCCTTGTATTCTATGCCCGTACCTATAATGGGAGCTTCTGTTTTGATTAAGGGAACAGCCTGACGCTGCATGTTGGAACCCATCAAAGCACGGTTGGCATCATCGTTTTCAAGGAAAGGAATCATTGCTGTGGCAACGGAAACCAGCATTTTAGGCGACACATCCATATAGTCAACCTTTTTGGGATCCACTTCTATAATTTCATCATGATACCGGCAACCAATCCTGTTGCTTAGGAAATGGCTGTTTTCATCCAAAGGTGTATTAGCCTCGGCAATAATATAACCGTCTTCCTCGTCGGCAGTCATGTAATAAACTTCATCAGTAACCCTGCAGTTTTCTTTGTCAACCTTTCTGTATGGAGCTTCTATAAAGCCGTATTCATTAACCCGGGCATAGGTACTGAGTGAACCTATCAAACCAATGTTGGGCCCTTCAGGAGTTTCAATGGGACACATGCGTCCATAGTGCGAATGGTGAACATCACGGACCTCAAACCCGGCTCTTTCACGGGAGAGACCACCTGGTCCCAGAGCGCTTAATCTTCTTTTATGTGTCAGCTCTGCAAGGGGATTGGTTTGATCCATAAACTGAGACAGCTGTGAGCTTCCGAAAAATTCTTTTATGGCGGAAGCCACGGGCCGGATATTAATCAGAGCCTGAGGCGTTACAATATCTATATCCTGGATAGTCATCCTTTCCCTGACAACACGCTCCATTCTCGCAAGGCCGATGCGGAATTGGTTTTGCAGCAATTCGCCAACAGAACGGAGACGGCGGTTACCCAGATGATCTATATCATCAAGGTTTCCAACACCATCGTCAAGATTGAAAATATAATTCACGGAAGCGACAATATCCTCAATGGTTATATTTTTCGGAATCAATAAATCCCTGTTGTTTTCAATGGCTATTTTTATGTCTTCATCTGTGTCATATTCTTTTAATATCTCGGTAAGGATATCATATCTGACCTTTTCGCTGATACCCACTTCCGAAGCGTCAAAGTTAATGTACCCCTGTATATCAACGATATTATTGCCAATAACCCTTACCTGCTTATCCTCGTGAATAATATCAACGGAATTTATACCCGAATTTTGGATCTGCCATGCAACTTCTTCGGATATAATCTGGCCTTTCTCTACAAGTATTTCCCCGGTTTGGCCGTCTGCTATGTCATATGCTGCAATATGCCCCCAAATCCTGTTGGCAAGGGCCAGCTTCTTGTTAAACTTATAGCGGCCAACTTTTGAAAGATCATACCTTTTCGGATCAAAAAACAGATTTGTAATAAGTGTACTTGCGCTTTCAACGGTAGGAGGCTCACCGGGACGCAGACGCTTGTAAACTTCAAGAAGCCCTTCCTCTTCACTTTTTGTGTTATCTTTTTGAATTGTTGCAAGAAGATTCTCATCCTCACCAAATAACTGAATAAGCTGAGCATCTGTACCGTAACCAAGTGCCCGTAAAAATACAGTGATGGGAAGCTTCCTGGTTCGATCAATTCTTACCGAAACTATGTTATTTGAATCGGTTTCATATTCAAGCCAGGCGCCTCTGTTTGGAATAACCGTGTTTGAAAACAGTTTTTTACCTGTTTTGTCACGATCCATGGAATAGTATATGCCCGGAGAACGCACCAGCTGGCTGACCACAACACGTTCCGCGCCATTTATAACGAAAGTCCCTGTTTCTGTCATAAGGGGAAAATCACCCATGAAGATGTCCTGTTCCTTTACTTCACCGGTTTCCTTATTGATAAGACGGACTTTGACCTTAAGCGGGGCCGAATAGGTTGTATCCCGCTCCTTGCATTCCTCTACAGTATATTTTATGTTGTCAGTGTCCAGTGAGTAGTCAATAAACTCCATCACCAGGTTCCCCGTATAATCGCTTATTGGGGAAACATCCCTTAAAACCTCCCTTAAACCCTCCTCTAAAAACCAATTATAGGAATTTTTCTGGACTTCAATCAGATTAGGCATTTCGAGCACTTCATTAATTCTTGAAAAGCTCATGCGGGTCGTCTTTCCCAACTGTACGGGATGTACCATTAACTATCACCTCATATTGTCATTGTATCTTTTTGACTAAAATATGTCTGTTGTATATCTGTTGTATAAAAACAGTATTAAAGAAGATAATAAGTTCATATATTTGTTTGTAAAATTATATATATATATATATAACTAAAGTCTTTTTAACACAAACAAAAATAGATTAGGAAAATTGCGCACTATAAATACGAACCTAATCTCAATATCCTGTGGTTAAAAGACTAAAGTTTCATAGTTCAAACGCTATCATTCTCCCAATCTATATGTCATTTAACTGATATTACATTAAATATATTGTACCCTTTGCAATAATGTGTTATAATACGCTAAGAAAGTATTTCCCGAAGGGAAGTATGTCCGGTCACAATATGATAATGCAGTTTACAATTCTACCACATCTATTTTTTGATGTCAACTTTTTTTGGTTATTTTACTGAAATATATTTTCTATTTTTTAACAATACACTGCCTTTTTATTTTATACAAAAGCTTACAAAACAACTAAATTGCATTGATATACTTAACCTCTGTTTGAAATCACTTATCTCTATTCTACATTTTCACTGTCAAAATTAAGGTGGTATAAAGAGTCTTCTGATTCACTATTATATGTACTGTATATATTGGTGCCTGGTGCAAGTATATCCACTTTATCTCCATAATTTGAGCTGCTATTTTTTGTATATCCCTTATGTTTTCCTGAGCCAAGCCATGAAACCTTTTTTCTATATTGCCTGCAATAAAAATTCTATCTTTGATTTCTTCATCGTCAATGGGACATACGAATCCATATATGATGTAATGATCTGAGTGAAAAGTTCATTATGAATTCAGTGTACTGGAATTTCTTTAATTCTGTGAACATCAAATGTAAAAACTGCATCTTTTTATGTATAAAAAAATTTTGTGACCGTTTTTACACTAAAAACGCCAGTTTATGCAAAAAGTATTGACAATATATGACAAAAATGATACGTGAGATTAATTAAAATAGGGCATCTTAAAACGCCTTTATATAACTTTTGCAATACTTTTTAAATATATTGAAAAAATTGTTCTGTAGATTTCAAAGTCAGCATAATATGTTTTCAAATTTCTTTATTCAAACAGCCTTATTTCAAGACGATCAAAGGAAACCTTCTCAAAAAACTGATCAGAATTAAAGGATGTTCGCCTGAACCTTGCAAACTCCCTTGTATTTTTCCCAATCCACATGGGAACAGATATGCCCATATTTCTGCAGAGCTCTATAAAACAATGTTCCAATTGCTTCTGAAACTTTCCCTGCCCGCTTAATATGGCCTCTTCCTCCATAACTATTTGTGAACCTTTCATTATTTTAGCCTGTAATTTCATATTTTTACCTCGAACCATCCAATATCCCGCTGTAATGAACTTTAACCAGATAAAGCCCCTGCGGGGGAGCCGTAATACCTGCTAAATCACGTTTTTTTCCATGCAGTATATCCAGTATGCTTTCAGGCTTTCTTTTGCCCAATCCTACCTCTATCATTGTGCCAACCATTATCCTTACCATATTGTATAAAAAGCCGTTCCCTGTAACACGATAAATTAAAAGGTCTTTTTGTTTATTCCATTCAGACAGGAAAATCCTGCGATTAAAGTCTGAGATAACACGCCCGCTTGCACAAAAAGATGAAAAATCATGGGTTCCAACGAAAATTTCAGATGCCTGCCTCAATGCTTTAAAATTTAGGGTTTCACGTATATGCCAGGAACGTTTTTCCATAATCGGAGAGCGAATTGGTCTGTTTATGATTTTGTATTCATATGTTTTCCCCGTGGCAGAATACCTTGAGTGAAAGCTGAAATCCACCTCTTCGGAACCAATGACTGCCACACTTGCAGGAAGACCAGCGCTTAAGGCATCTTTAAACTTATCGGCGGGGATCACTGATCCCGTATCAAAGTGGGCTACCTGCCCGAGCGCATGAACTCCTGCGTCTGTGCGCCCCGATCCTGTTACACGGACTTTTTCACCGGTAATTTTAAAAATTGCATCCTCTATTTCAGACTGTACTGTATGAGCATTGCTTTGAATCTGCCACCCGTGGTAACAGGAGCCGTCTTATTCAATGGTAAGTTTTATTCTCCTTAAAGGTTTTGGTTGCATTCTGTCCCTCTTTTATTTTTTGAGTAATGTTTTACTGGCATTTGCCAAGCATTGCAGCTCCCACAATTCCTGCGTCATTTCCAAGCTCGGCCTTTACAATCTCCGTATGGGGTACGTCACCTTCACCATAATAAGTGGATTTTCTGGCTATTTGCCTTAGCGGCACAAGAATAGTATCGCCCTCTTTGCTGATACCGCCTCCTATAACAACTCTGGACGGCTGGAAAATGTTTATCAGGTCGGATATACCCTCGGATAGATATAAAATATACTTCTTAACAACTTTTTTACCGACCTCATCACCCTGCCGCATAGCATCAAAGGCTGTCTTTGCGTCTATCCTGCTTAAATCCCCGCCAACAAGGCTGTTTATAATTGATTCCGGGTGTTTTTCAGCCGCACGCCTGGTTTGCCGTATCAATGCCGTTGCTGACGCATATGCTTCCCAGCATCCTCTTCTGCCGCATGTGCAAAGCTCGCCATTATGCCTTAAAATAATATGACCTATTTCCCCGGCCATTCCGTTAATAAAACCGGTGTATATTTTATTATTCAGTATAATTCCGCCACCAATACCAGTTCCCAGTGTTACCGTAATTGAATCCGGCACATCCTTTGCAGCTCCTGCAATACTTTCTCCCAATGCGGCACAGTTCGCGTCATTATCGATGTAAACTGGAAGAGGTATGTATTTTTGCATTTCAGCCCGCATTGGAACCTCATTAAATTCTATATTGTTTGTATATAAAAGAATGCCGTTTTCCCTGTCACAGACACCGGGACTACCTATTCCAATACTGTGAACTTCACTATATGTTATGCCTGCTTCCTTTAACAGCCTATCCGTAAGCATGGCCATGTCCCTGATAATTTCAGAGTAATGTCTGGTATTAACTGTGGGAACACTGCCTTTTTTAATTATTTTAAGGTTTTCATCCAAAATGCCGGCGGCAATATTTGTTCCCCCCAAATCAATTCCTGAGTAATACATTCAAAAACCTCCCAAGCTAAAACTTATCATAAAAAATTGAACAATATATATAATATACAGGTTATTAAGGCTGCTATTATAAAATGCGCAGTCTCCTCCACAAATGCTCACTGCCTTAAATGAGAGCAAAGTCACCTGTTTCTTTCAGACTGCCGTCAACATCCTCCCGGTATTTCACTGTCGTAAATAATACGGTCTTATGGCGAGGGATCTTCCGGCTTGTTGTTAATGAAATCATAAACGTTAATCTGCATTGTTTTGATAAACACATTATAACCTAAAATTTTATGTATGTATGCAGTTTTTTGATTTTTTCCCCAAAAACATGGGCAAATACAGTATAATAATTTGAGAAAGGATTTATGCTTTTACATCGGTTCGTGATGCCTGGAAAATACCGAGCCGCTGTAAAGGGTTATTGGAGGTTCAAACAGCTCAAACACACAAAAGCCTTGTTGACTGGAAAATATCGAACTGCTGTAAAGGTCGGTGTTTTAGGCAAAATCAGCGTAATCTCAGGGAATGGGCTATATTTTTCCGGCATAAAGTGTTTACATGAAGATGTCTAATCAAAATTTGTTTTTTGCAGTTGATTCAGTCAAAAATATGTTGGAAGAATAAAATGATAAACCGGAGGCGTTATGATTAGGGGAAAGAAAGTTTTACTGCGCACAATCAGGGAAGATGAGCTCGACATAGTTTATAATCTTATATGCGATATAAATAATAAAGGCCCCTATTGGCATCTTATAATCCCATCAGAGAAGGAATTTAAAAGGGAATTCTCTGAGAATGGGCTTTGGGGTAAGGATGAGGGCAGAATGCTGATTATGGATTATAATGAGAATTATCTTGGCGAGATTCTGTATTTCAGAGGTTTTGACTATCAATCCGGATTTGAGGTTGGTTATGAGCTCTTTCACCCGTCATACAGCGGCAAGGGTTACATGAAGGAAGCTTTGCTGCTTTTCTGCAGTTACCTGTTTGCCTGTTTTCCCATAAATCGCATTCAGGTTAACACCATGAAAGAGAATATCGCCAGCAGAAAAGTTGCCGAACGCTGCGGATTTGTTTATGAAGGCACTATGCGCAAGGCCACATTTCACAATGGAAAATACCATGATCTTAATCTCTTTTCGCTTCTTCGGGAGGAATGCCCGTCTCTTGATTCATTGCTGAAAAAGTAGGTTAAAAGTGCGTTAGCCCATGCAACTGTCATATTCCCGGCAAGTACTGAATATTTAATTCTTTTTAAGGCAAAATAAACACAGTGCACTCTTATGGCAGAGTGTATTTCTTTTGACATGACTTTTAGCTTTTAAGTAAGTTTTCTTTAGTAATTTCTTAATCCGCGATTAAACAGTAAGACCGAAAACAGAGCAATGTCAGCTGATATATTTCAATAATCTTACACTGGGAGGAAATAATGATTTGGGGAGCAGTATTAAAAACAATAATAATGTATACTATTGTTGTGGTTGCGATGCGCTTAATGGGAAAAAGACAAATTGGGCAGCTTCAGCCTTTCGAATTTGCGGTCACTATTATGATATCAGAACTTGCTGTTTTTCCTATGACTGAAAAAGAGGTCAGTTTAGTAGACGGAATAATTCCTATTATTGTACTGGTCGCGTGTCAGTTTTTAATTTCAATTGTATCAGTAAAAAGCATTAAAGCACGGGAGATAATATGCGGACGCCCTAAGATACTTATTTCAAACGGAGCTCTTCAGGAAAATAATCTGCGAAAGGAACTATATACAATAAATGACCTGCTTGAACAACTGCGAATTTCCAATGTCCAGAATGTAAATGATGTTGAACATGCTGTTCTTGAAACAAACGGGCAGCTCAGCCTTGTTCTGAAATCCCAAAAAAGGCCTGTGACGCCATCGGATTTGGGAATTGAAACAGAATACGAAGGACTAATCCTGGATATTATTGTTGACGGGGTTATTCATTATGAAAATTTAAAATTGGCCAAAGTTGATGAATCATGGCTTTATAATAAACTTGAGGAAAAAGGCTGGCCTAATCCTGAAGACATATTCTACGCGTCACTTGACACCCAAGGTAATTTTTATTTCCAGCCAAAACTGAAAGCTGCGAAAAACAGGGTCGTGGAAAGGCAATAAATCAGTTGAGTCGTAATAAAAATATGCGCTTTCATCCTGTGTTTAACCGTATTCTTTCACATGCTTTTGCTGTAATATGCCTTTACGTTTTAAGAAGTGGAGGGTGCCGCAATAATGTATTCCGCTACCTTGTTCAATATTTCCAGTTCAAGCTTTTGCTGTTCCTCTCTGGAAAGTAACTTCTGGATTTCCTCCGGGTATTGAAAACTTATCCTCGGAGGTTGGCGCAATAAATTTACCTGGGAATTCTTTATTAAAATGCTATCCCTGTATAACGATACACTGACTTTAAAATCAGGATCAATGCTCTTCTCTTTTATAATACCGATTGAAAAGGCCACGACACCACCTGCCTGAGTTGGTTATTCCCTGGAACTTCTTTGATTTAAACGCATTTCACGTCTTTTCATAGCTTTTTCAAATTCTTTTTTTCTTCCTCTGTTTCAAGACATAATAAAGGAACCTGCACAGGTTTACCCTCGTCATCCAACGTTACAAAAGTTATATAGGCTTTATTTGTCTTTATCACATTCCCTGTTTTCAAATTTTCGCAATATACATCAACACGTACTTCCATGGATGTATTGCCAACCCAGGTGATTTTCGCTTTTAAACGCACCATTTCGCCTACTCTGACAGGATGGCGGAAATCAAGGCTGTCCAATGCCGCAGTTGCAACAACACGATTTGAATGACGTGAGGCAGCCAATGCGCCGGCAACATCAATCCAGAACCTTTATAATAGCCCGTGCTTTATTCTTTTTATATTTTATACATTATTATTCTTCCAGGCAATACACTTTATAATCAACACCTGCTTAGAGAAAATTCCTGTGTTACTGTTCACACCCTGATTCAGTTACTTACAGGCAAGATATTGTGCAATAGCGGAAACAAGAGCTTCATTTGCAAGAGCCGGTAAGTTAAAGCTCAGGCAAGCCGAAACCCCGCAAAAACGCATATGGAAATAATAAAGTATATTGCATTTTTGTTCAGACAGTCGGCTTGCTATTCCTCGCTTCTCTTTATATATCCCTGGGCCTCATTTTGCTAAAGTTTCCTTATATTGCACAGCATACATAAAACCTTTGAGCAGCAACAATTCCTTGTGCTTCCGGTTTGTTGCAAAAAGCACATTCATATAACTTCCGAAACACATAAAAATACCCTGAACATAATGCTTCAGGGCTAATTTTCAATAACAAATAAACACTTTCTTCTTCCATCCAGACCATACTGTCGGCTCCGGACTTTAACCGGATCAACCACATGGGCTCGCGGGCTCTCAAAATCTGATTACCGCCGGTAAGGACTTTCACCTATCCCTGAAGAAATTTTGATATATTTAAATATTACAATCTCAAAAAGCTCAATATGATGTATTGTCATGATCCATACAAAACATCATTTTTTAAAATATACCATATTCATGTCAAATATTCAATAGTCTAAAAATATTTTCCGTTATTCTCAAAAGCCATGATATTAATGTTCACACCCTAATCAGTTACTGAATCAGGGTGTGAACATTAACGCTGTGATTTTTAATCATTGTACAATGAAAAGAACAACTCCAGTACAATTAAGTGTCTCATTCACATTTTATATCCTTTATTTTTTTTAGATATTGACCTGTATATGAATCATTATTCAGGGCAACCTCCTCGGGCGTGCCGGTGGCAACCACCATTCCCCCTCTGTCTCCTCCCTCGGGACCTAAGTCAATAATGTAATCCGCTGTTTTTATAACGTCCAGGTTATGCTCAATAACTATAACTGTATTTCCCGAATCAACAAACTTGTGCAGCACATCAAGGAGCCTGTGAACATCCGCGATATGAAGCCCTGTTGTTGGCTCATCAAGTATATAAACAGTTTTACCCGTACTCCTTTTGGAAAGCTCTGTCGCAAGCTTTACCCTTTGGGCTTCACCGCCTGATAAGGTGGTTGAAGGCTGTCCAAGCTTGATATAGCCTAATCCCACCTCTTTCAGTGTATCCAATTTTCTGCAGATATAGGGTATGTTTTTAAAGAACTCCACCGCTTCATCTACAGTCATATCCAATACATCAGCAATATTCCTTCCCTTATATTTTACCTCAAGTGTCTCCCTGTTGTATCTTTTGCCCTTGCACACTTCACAGGGCACATAAACATCAGGCAAAAAATGCATTTCAATTTTTACTATACCATCTCCCGAACATGCTTCACATCTGCCACCGCGAACATTGAAACTAAAGCGCCCCTGCTTGTATCCTCGCATTTTTGCCTCATTTGTGGATGCAAAAAGAGCTCGTATCTGATCAAAAACTCCCGTATAGGTGGCAGGATTCGATCTCGGGGTACGACCGATGGGAGACTGATCTATATTTATAACCTTATCAAGATGTTCTATACCAAGTATATCAGTGTGTGCCCCTGCTCTTGTTTTCGCTCTGTTCAGCTTTGCCGCCAGTTTTTTGTAAAGTATTTCATTAACAAGGGAGCTTTTTCCGGAACCTGATACACCTGTTACGCAGATAAAAACTCCTAAGGGAAACTTTACGTTTATATTTTTAAGGTTATTTTCGCGGGCACCAACCACCTCAATATATTTACCGTTTGGTTTTCTTCTTTTATCCGGTACCTTTATGGACTTCGCTCCGCTTAAATACTGCCCCGTAATGGACTCCTTGTTGTTAATTATATCCTCCAGCGTGCCCTGGGCAACAACATAACCTCCATTAATCCCTGCACCCGGCCCCATGTCTATAATGTAATCCGAACATCGCATTGTTTCTTCATCGTGCTCAATAACTATTAGAGTGTTACCTAAATCCCTGAGTCGGGTCAATGTGGCAAGGAGCTTTGAGTTATCCCGCTGGTGCAGGCCAATACTCGGTTCGTCAAGAATATACAATACCCCCATTAGACCTGAGCCTATTTGAGTTGCTAAACGAATGCGCTGCGCCTCACCGCCTGACAATGTACCCGCGGCTCTGGCCAGTGTAAGGTAGTCTAAACCCACATCCTTCAAGAAATTCAACCGTGCTCGTATTTCCTTAAGAACCTGGTGCGCTATTAACATTTCCCGTTCTGTGAATTTAACATTGTTGAAAAAATCAATACAAACCGCAACAGATAATTTGGTGAGCTCGGAAATGTTTTTCCCGCCAACCAAAACCGCAAGGCTTTCTTTTTTCAATCTGTCCCCATTGCAATCAGGGCATGGATTCCTACTCATAAAGCTCTCGTAATACGCTTTCATGCTGTCGGATTTTGTCTCCATATAACGCCTTTCCATGCTGTTTATAACGCCTTCAAACGAAGCCATAAAACTTCCGCTGCCGTTTTCGTTACTATATGTGAATTTAATTTTTTCTCCTCCGGTGCCGTAAAGCACTTTATCCAGGCACTCCTTTGGCAGCTTATAAACAGGTGTATCGATACTGAACCCGTAATGCTCCGCAAGACCGTTTAAATACATTCGCACATATCCATTACCATTGGAGAAATTCCACCCCCCAACGCTTATTGCACCCTCAGCAAGTGATTTTGTAGGATCCGTGACAACAAGGTCGGGATCCATTTTCAGCAAAGAACCCAAGCCTCCGCATGTGGGGCAAGCGCCAAAAGGATTATTAAATGAAAACATCCGGGGAGTAAGCTCTTCGACACTGATGCCGCAATCAGGGCAGGCATAATTGGAACTGAACGTTATTTCTTCTTTCCCGACCACATCAACCAGAAGCAAACCTCCCGACAAGCGAAGTACCGTCTCAACAGAGGCTGTAAGCCTTTTTTGAATACCAGGCCTTATTATCAGCCTGTCTACAACTATTTCGATAAAATGCTTTTTATTTTTATCAAGGCTTATTTCTTCCTGAATATCATATATTGAGCCATCCACACGAATTCGGGCATATCCGCTTCTTCTGGCATCCTGAATAAGCTTTGTGTACTCACCTTTTCTGCCTCTTACCACAGGGGCTAAAAGTTGAATTCGTGTTCCCTCTTCAAGAAGCATAATGCTGTCTACCATCTGATCGACAGTCTGCTGGGAAATTTCCCTGCCGCATTCCGGACAATGAGGAATGCCTATTCGTGCATATAAAAGCCTGAAGTAATCATATATCTCCGTAACCGTGCCAACGGTAGAACGGGGATTACGGCTGGTTGTTTTCTGATCTATGGATATGGCGGGAGACAAGCCTTCAATGTATTCCACCTCCGGCTTCTCCATAAGCCCCAAAAACTGACGCGCGTAGGATGACAGCGATTCCATGTATCGCCTTTGCCCCTCGGCGTATATAGTGTCAAAGGCCAATGAGGATTTCCCTGAACCACTGAGTCCTGTTATAACGATTAATTTATCCCTTGGTATTTCCACATCAATATTCTTTAAATTGTGCTCACAGGCACCTTTTATGAATATGCTCTTTTTCATATGTTTCGCTCCATATTTTATATAAGTTTTATAAAACCCTTATTATTTTTTCTGTTGAAAGCTGTTTTCAGCTGCTTTTTCAAATAAAATTCCGACTATTTATTTAATATCAGCAATAACGTAATTTTCTTTTACAGGCTTAGAATATTATATCAAAATATATTTTAACATGCAAACATTTGTTCGGCAAAATTATCCTTAATTTTTACAATAAATAACCGGTGTTGAAAAACTGCTGTCAATGGGGTTAGAATATAACGTGGTTATTCTAATATGTGTTTTTTGAGGTGGATAAGTTGACGTAAAAAATTAAGGCACTAAAAGCCGCTTTCCCCTGTACAATTCCTGTGTTTGCCGGATTCACTTTCCTGGGAATTGCCTATGGTATCCTGATGAATACAAAAGGATACGGCGTTGGCTGGGCTGTATTGATGAGTCTGGTGGTTCTTGCGGGTTCTGCCCAGTATATGGCGATAACATTCCTTACAACAGTTTTTAACCCTGTCGAGGCGTTACTTATGACATTGTTGGTAAAGCACGTCATTTGTTTTACGGCATTTCAATGCTGAATAAATATCGGCGTTTTGTGCTCTGTTATCTGCTTAATTATTTTCGGAAGCAGCAATTTTATTATTCCATCCATGATTGCCATAGTGTTAATATTAACCATAATAGAACGCACAGACACATTGCAAACTGAATGAGATAAGGAGAGAGTTCATTGACATTAACATTTGCCCAGACTTTGATTATAGTTCTGATGGTCACCACAGGAACAATGATAACAAGGTAAAATACACGATTGCCATAAAAATTCCGGCTTTATTGTCCACTTAAAAATTATTCATATCCTATTTACACATTGAGTTTCGTGAATAAATTATGCCTCTCATGCAATCACCAACTTTATAGAGGGTTATTGTCATTAATAAACATTTTCTAAATCAAACCCGGTATAGAATTCTGAAAGTGCATTCTTATATTGTATGCAAGCTTGCAGAAAACTGCGGCTACATTATTGGCGGAAAACACCCCCTGTTGTGTTATAACTATAACCAAGTAACCTTAATCCTTACATCTTAACCCTTTTATCTGTTAAAAAAGCAAATCCCGCAGTAAATGAACATTATTATGGATATTGATATATTGTACAGTTTCCAGGGATGCAGCAGGAAAAGATCATATATGCTCAATGAGCTTTCCGGAGTATAAGGCATTATTAGCCTGATAATAAGCAAAAACCAAATATAATAATGCCAGTTGGCACTTAATTTATTATTAAATAATCTTTTTATTAATACAATCATTCCTGTCAGTATACTTCCCATAAAAGACAAGGAAAGGATATTCTTAAACCACCAGCACACACGAATTATACAGGCTTACGAGGGATTAAAACTGCGTCCGGAATTAATTAATTATACATTCTTATATTCTTTTTTACACAACAAAAAACCGCCAAAGGTATTTAAACCAATGACGGTTGGCGCTTGCGATAAGCAAACTTTG